>NZ_JBEYFS010000081.1:0-45609 GCF_040634475.1 Streptomyces sp. NPDC007095 | reverse complement strand
GACCAACGTCAGGTGGACTGGCAGTTCACCACCCACGACGCACGCATCAAACTGCGCCACCTCTATCCCAGGAATTAGCTGCGACAGTCTACTAGCGCCGCTTGCGCTTCTTCTTGTTCCGGTTGTCGGCGCTCGGCTTGGCACCGCTCGGCCGGCGGGGCGCCGTCGGGTTCGCCGCGGCCTCGCGCAGGCCGATCCGGCGAGTCTGCCAGACGGTCAGCTCCCACAACCCGATCGCGACGCCGACTCCCACGACGCCGACGGGGAGGGAGCTGAAGTCGGCATCGGCGGGCTGCGGGGCCAGCCAGCCGCTCGGGTCCACCAGCAGGTCCTCGGTGGTGCCCGCGTCCTCCGTGCCGTTGCAGCCCATGCCGACGATGTCGGCGTGGTCCATCGGCCTGCCGTCGGTCCGCTTCAGCCTGCAGTGGTAGATCGGGCCGGTCTTGCCCTTGGTGGTGTACACCGAGGTGATCCGCACCTCGGTGCGCTGCCCCTGGCTCTGCATCAGCGCGGCCTGGAAGACCAGCCCGGAGCCGAGCGCGACGGCTAGTCCAGTGATCAGCCCGGCGAAGAACACCCACCCCTTGGTCGCGGTCGCCATCAGCACCGCGATCGCGAGGGCCACGGTCAGCACACCGAGGATCAGCGCCGCCGGAAACCAGTCCGGGCTGGTGCCGAGCACGCCGATGCCCACCATCAGCAGGGGGACGAGCGCGGCTATGCGGGCGAGCCGCCGCACCACGTGCGGGGGCCAGGCCACGTTCTTCCGGGACCCGGGCGCCATCAGCGGCCCTCGAACCGGCGCAGCCCGACCCGTCGGGACAGCCAGACCAGCAGCTCGAAGAGCACCAGTACCACCGGCAGGGCCCACGCGGCGATGTCGATCCCGCTGTAGTCCGTCTCGGCCAGCTCCGGCGCCGTCCAGCCGTGCGGGTCGACGAGCACGTCCTCGGTCTGCCCGACTTCCATCGGCCCGTCGCAGGAGTCGTTGCCCAGCTCGGCGTGCTTGAGCGGCTTGCCGTCCACCCGCCCCAGAAGGCAGGTGTACTCCGGCCCGTGCTTGCCCTGGTACGTCTTCACCGAGGTGACCCGCACCTCCACCCGCTGCCCTTGGTGCGCCATCACCTCCGCCTGCAGCACCGGCCCCGGCCCGGACAGCGCGGCGATCCCCACGATCACCCCGCCGACGATCAACCACCCGTTCGGCGCGGCGGTGATCAGCAGCGAGAGAGTCGCGATCAGCGTGAAGGTCCCGAGCACCAGTCCGAGCCCGCTCCAGTCCGGATTGGCGGCCAGCAACGACAGCCCGACGATCACCGGCGGACCGAAAAACGCCATCGTGGTGAGGCGGCGGACCTGCCGGGACGAGGTCGCGGTGGCTATTCGAGGCACGGCGTCAGTGTGACGAACGGGGGCGTCAGGCTGAAGAGCGGGGTCCGTTACTACAGTCGCGTACTACAGTCGCGCTCTCGATGAGCACCTGTGATCCGAGCGATGTGGCATGCCTGGCGCACCGGGCACCGGCCCTGGCATGAGGAGATGTTCTGGCCCGGCGAGCGTGCGACGGTCTACTTCTGCTCCTGCGGTGAGCAGTTCTGGCCCCTCACGAAGGAGGCGCCGTACCCCGACTGGCGCGACAACCCGGTCCGCAGGGAGCGAGCCGAATGACCTAAACCGGTGGAGCGCACGTATTCGGAGGTGACGTATTCCCCTGGGGCGGTGGAGCTTTACTCGCACTGGAGTGCTTGAGCGCGTGCTTCGAGGTAGGTGCTCCAGTTGCGGCCGGCCAGGTGTGTCCAGCACTCGGCGGTGTTGATGTGGACGCCGAGGATCGCTGCGGACGTCGATGCCGTGGGCGACCAGGCGGCTGGAGAGGTGGTGGCCTGCGTAGTGGCGGCCGGGCAGGCGGCTGGGGAACAGCCAGCGGTGCCGAGCTCGGCCGGGTTGGCTCTCCTGGAGGCGTTGGACGGCTTCGGCTTGTTGCTCGACCAGGCGGTCCATCGCTGGGGGTAGGAGGGTGCGGTGGCGTCCGAGGGCCATAGTGCTGCTGCCCTTCGCGGTGCGGTGGACGTCGTCCGTCGTGAGGGTCGAGATGCAGGTGATCTTGGCGCCGTAGAGCAGGACGAGTGCGCCGACTGCCCGGACGTCGGCGGGCAGGCCGGTGTCACTGACGCATCGGGTGAGCAGGGCGACCCGCTCGTCCTGGTCGATGAAGTTCGCCGGTTCGCTGTCGCGCCATCCGGTGACGACGCCCGGCCGAGCGGCCGAAGCTGCTGCCGTACGAGGGGTCCGTGAGGTAGACACCGGTGGGCAGGCGGACGGCCGAAGGGAATCTCATGCCCACCACCGTGATCAACCTCAAGGGTCATATCCACGAGTTCGGTCCCCGGCTCGAACACGCTCCAGCGGACCTCGTCTACATCGGCCGCCGCTGGACCATGGGCCACTGGGACCTCCCGCAGCACCCGCTCTACAACCCCTTCGCCTACGACACCCCCACGAAGAAGCGCGACGGAACCCGCGCCGAGATCATGGAGAAGTACCGGGCGTACCTCCTCGAACGCCCCGACCTCCTCGACCAGGTGCCCGCCCTGCGTGGCAAGACGCTGGCCTGCTGGTGCGCACCCGAGCTGTGCCACGGCGACATCCTGGCGGAGCTGGCTGACGCCTCGTAGCGCCGCAGGCTCCCGCGACCGTCCCCGGCTGAGCGGGGGCGTCACCCCCACGGGTTCCCCCGGTGGCGTGTGCGCACTGGTGCCTGCTTGCTGGACCGAGACGGAACGGGGGCTTCGGGAAGAGAGCGAGCGCCGATGAAGCCGAAGGAAGAACGGCTGCGGACACCACGCGCCGCCGGGTTGGCGGGGACGGTGTTCGCCCTCCTGCTGGCGGCGGCGATCGTGCTGGTGCGGATCGCGATCCCGGCGGGGAAAGCCGCCGACGCGACCGTCGCGCCGAACGAACGGTGGGCGGTGCGTACGGCTTTGGAGATCATCCCGTTCGCGGGGATCTTCTTCCTGTGGTTCATGGGCGCCGTGCGCGCACGGGTCGGCGATGCCGAGGACAGATTCATCGCCACCGTCTTCATGGGCAGCGGACTGGTCTTCGTGGCCACCATGTTCGGGGCCGGCGCCGCGGCGGGCAGTGTGCTGAGCCAACCCTCCGGCTTCGGCCGCGACTTCGCCTACACGCTGATGACGACGTACGCGCTCCGCATGGCCGCCGTGTTCGTCTTCACGACCTCGACCATCGGTCACCGTCTCGGCGTCCTCCCCCGTCCGCTCGCCGTCCTCGGCTACCTCGCGGGGCTTGTCCTGCTCGTCGCGGGATCCTCTCTGCCCTGGTCGGAGCTGGTCTTCCCGGCCTGGGCGCTGGTCGTCAGCCTCCATATCCTCCGTGTCGGCCTGCGCACCCCGGCGAGCGGCTGAGCACCCTCTCGCGCATGCTGTGGAGGAGGGGGCGAGAACGGGCCACGGAAAGGCTGATCCTCGGTGAGGCTTGTCGTCGATCTCAACCGCTGCCAGGGATACGCACAGTGCGCGTTCCTGGCTCCCGATGTTTTCGCCATGCACGGGGACGAGTCCCTGCTCTACAACCCCGAGGCCGAGGAGGACCGGCGCGAGGACATGGCGCGAGCCGTGGCCGCGTGCCCCGTCCAGGCCATCATGGTGGAAGCGAACTCCCTGGACGGGAACCCCGGAACCGACCGGGAGGTCGTCCGGTGAGCGCCGACGGATCGCTGGACCGGCTCAGGCGTGAAGGCCGCATCGTCGTCGTCGGCGCCTCGCTGGCGGGGCTTCGGGCCGCGGAGACCTTGCGTGAGGAGGGGTTCGCCGGTTCCCTCACGATGATCGGGGACGAGCCCTACGAGCCGTACGACCGACCGCCATTGTCCAAGCAGGTCCTGCTGGGCAGGGCGACGGCGGACCGCACCGGCCTTCCCCGGCACCGCGCCATCGACGCGCAGTGGCGCCTCGGGGTTCCGGCCACCGGCCTCGACATGGCGGCCCGGAGGGTGCGGCTGGCCGACGGCGACGAGGTGGAGTACGACCGGCTGCTCATCGCCACCGGTGTACGGGCCAGACCCTGGCCCCAGGAGGACGAGGCGGAGCTCGACGGGGTGTTCGTGCTGCGGACCCGCGACGACGCCGACGCGCTGGAGCGCTCGCTCGCGCAGGGCCCCCGCCGCGTGCTCGTCATCGGCGCCGGGTTCACCGGCTCCGAGATCGCCTCCGCCTGCCGGGAACGCGGGATCGCGGTCACCGTGGCCGAGCGGGCCGACGCGCCGCTGGTCGGAGCGCTCGGCGGAGTCGTCGGCGAGGTCGCGGCCGAACTGCACCGCAAACACGGCGTCGACCTGCGCTGCGGCGTCATGGTGACCCGCCTGGAGGGCGACTCCGCGGGACACGTCCGCGCCGCGCACTTCTCCGACGGGAACACCGTCCAGGCCGACGTGGTGGTCGTCTCCCTCGGCGCCCAGCGCAACACCGAATGGCTCGCCGGGTCCGGGCTCGGCGCGGGTCCCCGCGGGATCGCGTGTGACGCCGGGTGCCGGGCCTTCGACATCCGGGGCATCGTCACCGACGACATCTATGTGGCCGGCGACGTCGCACGGTCCCCGCACCCGCTGTTCGGATACCAGTTCCTGTCCCTGGAGCACTGGGGCAACGCCGTCGCCCAGGCCGAGACCGCCGCGCACAACATGCTGAGCGACAGCGCGGACCGCCGCCCCCACATCTGGGTGCCCGCCTTCTGGTCCTCCCAGTTCGGCGTGAACATCAAGTCCGTCGGGGTGCCGTCGATGGGGACGGAGATCCTCATCGCGCAGGGCTCCCGCAGCGAGCACCGGTTCACCGGCGTCTACGGGTACCAGGGGCGCGTCATCGGCGCCGTCACCTTCGACCAGACGAGATGGCTGCAGTTCTACCAGCAGCTCATCGAGACCACGGCGCCCTTCCCGCCGGCCTTCCCCACGGTGGACCGCCGCCCCGAGGGGCAGCAGCCGATGCCCGCCGACTTCCCCGACCCGTCCGTGCCCACCCACGGCCCGACCGTCACCCTCAGCGGATACGCGCCGGACGACCGACGGCTGACGTTCACCCCCGCTCGGCACTGATCCGACGTTCCCTAGGACGCACCCATGACCGAAGCCATCCTGCGGCAGATCATCGACTACGCCCACCGCGCCAACCCGTATCCGCTGTACGCGGAGCTGCGCAAGACGCCGGTGTACCACGACGCGGACGGACCGTACGTCGTCAGCAGGTACTACGACATCCAGAGCCTCCTCCACGATCCGCGCATCAGCTCCGACGCCCGCAATCTGAAGACGCCGGCGACCGCGAACCCGCTGGCCGCCGAAGGGGACGAGGAGACGGCCCTTCCGCCGAGCTTCCTGCGGCTCGACCCGCCGGAGCACGACCGGCTGCGCCGCATGACCAACCGGCCGTTCGGGCCCCCGCACACCCCACGGCGTGTCCACGAGATGCACGGCGAACTGAAGGACATCGTCTCCGGGCTCATCGACGGTATCGACAGCCCGGACCGGATCGATCTGGTCGACCAGTTCTCCTATCCCTTCCCCGTGACCGTGATCTGCCGGCTGCTGGGAGTGCCGCGCGAGGACGAGGCGCGCTTCCACTCCTGGGCGGACATCATCGCCGCCAGCCTCGACCCCGCCCCGGGCGCCGACGCCGACGAGCGCGCCAAGGTCTCCCACAACGCCCGCACCGAGCTGGGCATGTATCTGGCCGGGCTCATCGAGGAACGCCGCAAGAAGCCCGGTGACGACATGCTGTCCCAGCTGTCCACGGCGGGAGGGCCGGACGGTGTCATGACGACGATGGAGGTCCTGAGCACCGCGGCGCTCCTGCTGATCGCCGGCCACGAGACGACGGTCAACCTCATCACCAACGGCATGCTGACCCTGCTGCGCAACCCCGACGTGCTCGAGCGGCTGCGCAAGGACCCGAACTTCGCCGTCCCCATCGTCGAGGAGCTGCTGCGGTTCGAGCCGCCGGTGCAGCTGGTGCCGCAGCGCACCACCATCGCCGACATCGAGGTCCGCGGGGTCACCATCCCCAAGGGCGCCTCGCTGTGGCTGGTGCTGGCCGCGGGGAACCGTGACCCCGACCGCTTCGAGGATCCGGACCGGTTCGACCCGGACCGCGGGGACATCCAGCACCTCGGCTTCGGCAGCGGCATCCACAGCTGCTTCGGCGCCCCGCTCGCCCGCCTGGAGGCACAGCTCGCGCTGAGCGAACTGGCCCGCAGACTGGAGAACCCCCGGCTGCTGGAGGACCCGCCGCCCTACCGGCAGAACGCGGTCCTGCGCGGCCCGCGCCATCTGCCGATCGGCTGCGACGGCATCCGCCTCTAGGCCCTGTCGTCAAATTCCCGTCTGCCCCGCGACGCCATGCACGCACTCTCACCGCACCAGGCACAGACCCAAGTACGTCCAGTACGAGGGCCTGTGCCCGGCACGCCGAGAGCACGCACCTGACGCCGCAGGACCCGCCCTCCGGGCGGACGACGGGAATTTGACGACAGGACCTAGCGCGCCGCGGTCACCGTCACCCCCATGACCTCCCGGGCATGCCGGCTCGGCACCATTCCCAGGCGCCAAGCCTGCCATCCCGCGTCCAGGTCGACCCCCCGTTCGAGCAAGAGTTGGTACGCCTCCACGTAGTCGTCGAGCCTTCCGTCGCGGAGCGGGTGGCCGGTGCGGGAGAGCTGCGCCAGTTCCTCCTGGGCGACGGCGCTGCCCACTTCGAGGCCGCCCGGGGAGCCGTACGGCAGAAGGGTGCACCTCAGGAACCTGGCCCAGTCCTCGCCGCGCCGGTCCCCGTACGAGGCGAACAGGCCGGCCGCCTCGTCGCACAGGGCGAGGGCGCCCGGCGTACGGGCGTTGCCGGCGTCGACCACCGCCAGCTCCAGGCAGGTCCACGCCTCGCCGTGGGCCACGCCGATGCGCTGGAAGTCGGCGCGCGCGTCCACCAGGAGCTGGCGCGCGAAGCCCGAGTTGCGCAGGGAGCCGGTCTGGGCGGCCCGTTGGTCCCGGGTGACGCGCGCCGAGTGGTGGCGGGCGCAGGCGAGCCCGTACACGTCCCGCATCCGCGAGAACATCGTGCGGGAGCGCTCCAGTTCACGGACGGCCTGGTCCAGGTTGCCGGTCTCCTCCAGGGACTGGCCCAGGTAGTAGATCGTCCATGCCTCGCCGCGCGCGTCCTCGTTCTCCCGGTGCCGGGAGGCCGCCTGGCGCAGGCTGTCGACCGCGGTGGACGGGTCGCCGTCGACGAGGCGGGCGCGGGCCAGCTGGGTCAGGGCCCAGGCCTCGCCGCGGGCGTCGCGCGTACGGCCGTACAGATCGAGGGCGTCACGCAACTCCTGCTCCGCGCGCGGTACGTCGCCCATCCGCAGGCCCAGCTGACCGAGCTGGAAGTGGGCCCACGCCTCGCCGTGCACGGACTCGCCCGCGCGGTGCAGGACCAGGGCCTCGGTGAGCAGGTTCAGGGCGAGGGCGAGATGGCCCCGGTCGCGCTCCACGGCGGCCAGCGCGTGCATCGTCCACGCGCGGTCCGTCGCCAGCTCGGAGGAGGCCTGCAGGTCCATGGCCTCCTGGAGTTTGGCGGCCGCCTCGGTGAGGTTGCCCTGGTGGTGGAGGGTGATGCCGAGGGAGCCCAGGGCCCGGGCCGCGCCCGCGTCGTGGTGCGCCTCGAAGTAGAGGTTCACCACGGACGACAGGGTGGTGTGGGCCTTGTCCAGCTCGCCGAGCTGGCGGGCCGCGATACCGGTGCGCCACTGCACCGAGCGCACCAGCAGGCCCTGGTCGACGGCCTGCGTCAACTCGCTGATCTCACCCAGGCGGTAGAGGTCGCCGCGCAGCAGGCAGTAGTCGCACAGGGCGCCGAGGAGGTTCAGTACGGCCGCTTGGTTCACGCCTTCCGCGTGGCGCAGCGTGGCCGTGATGAAGCTCGACTCGTCGTCCAGCCAGCGCAGGGCCGCGTCGAGGGAGGTGAAGCCGTGCGGCCCGAACTGATCCGCCCGCGTCGACGTCTTGCCGTCGACCAGGCGGATCACCGAGTCGGCCAGCTCCGCGTAGTTCACGATCAGGCGTTCCTGGGCCGCCGTCCGCTCGGACGGCTCCTCCTCGTCGAGCAGCCGTGCCTGGGCGAAGGCCCGGACGAGGTCGTGCAGCCGGTAGCGGCTGCCGCGGACGTGGTCGACGAGGCCCGCCTGTGCGAGCGCGGTGAGGTGGCGGGTGGCCTCCGGCTCGTCCGTCGCGAGCAGGGAGGCCGCGGCGGCGGCGCCGAGCGAGGCACGGCCGGCCAGCGCCAGTCGGCGCAGCAGGCGCCTCGCCGTGTCGGTCTGGTCGGTGTAGCGCAGCCAGAGCACCCGCTCGACCGGCTCCACGGGGCCGTACGCGCCGAGGTCGGAGGCCAGTTGGCGCGGGGTGCGCGGGCCGAGGGAGGAACCCGCGATGCGCAGGGCGAGGGGGAGGCTGCCGCACAGCTCCCGCACCTGGTCGGATGCTTCGGCGTCGTACGGGTCCGGCTTCTCCTGGGCCGCCGCGTTCAGCAGTTCCTCGGCGCCCGCCGCGTCCAGGGCGTCGACCGGGAGCTGGTGCACCCGGGCGGCGAGGTCGGCGGGCAGGTCGAGCGGTTTGCGGGCCGTGACCAGGACCAGGCTCTCCGAGCGCTCGGGGACCAGGGCGCGGACCTGCTCGGCGTCGCTCGCGTCGTCGAGCACGATCGTGACGGGCAGGCCCGTCAGATGCTGGTGGTACAGCTCGCTGAGGCGTCTGACCTGCTGGTCCTGCGAGGAACGCTCACGGAAGAGGAGCTGCTCGCGGGGTGCGCCGAGCCGGTTGAGGAGGTGGAGCATGGCGTCGCGGGTGGTGAGGGGCGGCTCCTCGGTGCTGTCGCCGCGCAGGTCCACCACGCACGCGCCGCGGAACTGGTCCTTCAGACTGTGCGCCGCCCGGATCGCGAGGGTGCTGCGGCCCGATCCTGGGGCGCCGTGCAGGACGACCACGGTCGGCTTCGTCTCGGTGCCGGCGCGAGCGGCGTGCACCCACTGCGCCACCCGGGACAGCTCGGTCCGGCGCCCCGTGAACGGGCCGGCCGGCTCGGGAAGCTGCCCGAACGACTGCTCCAGTACGTTGCGTCTGCGCGCCGCGGCACTCTTGTCGGTGCGCCGCAGCTGGGGAGCGCCCTGCTTGGCCCCCGCGGAGGCGCTGAGCACCCGCTGCTGATCGAGGAACGGCCGGATGCCCCGTACCTCCAGCGCCGTCAGCCACTGGAGCCGCAACTGCTCGGGGCCGCCCGGCTGGCCCAGGGCTCCCGCCCGGCGGCTCGCGGCCGGTACGTGCGAGGCGGTCACCTTGAGCACGGTGGCCGCCGCGCCCACCACGGCGACGGCCGCCCCCGCGCCGACGGCCGTTCCGGCGCCCGTGCCCAGCGCCAGGTCCGCCGCGCAGGCGGCGACGGCGGCAACCACCGCCACCAGCAGGGGAGTTCCGGCGCCCTCCCGGGCGTACCGCTGTCCGAACGTCAGCCGGCCGGCCTCCGCCTCGTCCAGCGCCCGGGCGTACGTCCCGTACTCCTCGGCGGCGGCCTCCGCCATGGTGTCGAGCGCGGCCCGGGCCCGTGACAGCAACACGGCCCCGTCACTCCGCCCGCCCGACCGCCGCACCTCTTCCTCCACGGCCCGGGCCAACAGCCGCTCGGCCTCAGCCCGATGGCCTTCCCGCATGTCACGTCCCCCTCCGGTGGCAACTCCTTTGATTTCCAGTGTCCTTCGTGGGGGGCGTGAGCGCGAGGGGGCGGCGATCACGAGGCTGGTTCGGTGACTTGGAGATCACTCGCGCGTTCTTGTGACTGTCGGGCTATTGGTCGAACGGGGAGTTTCGTGAACCACCGTGCTGTGCACGAGTCGGCCAGGCGATGCAGCATCAACGGGTCGCTGGCCGACGAGATCCTTGAACGACAGCTTTTCTCCGAGGTGAGAGGGGAGGTACGGCTGTCGGCGGCCGTGCGGCACCGCCGGCGGTCCGGTGAGCTGGGCCTCGAAGAGAAACGAGAGAGCATCGCGTCGGCCTTCACGCGCTGCTTCGTCCGACCTGGTGTGAAGGGAGACGATTCGTGGGACTGCTCGCGGATCGAGCCCGTGTGGCGCTGCGCGGATCAGGTGACGCCGGCACGAGCGACTGTCCGAGGGTCGGGCCGCCCCACGACTGGATGGTCCCCGTCAGGCAGGATGGATGACATGCCGAACCGACTGGCCCACGAGACGTCCCCCTACCTGCTCCAGCACGCCGACAACCCCGTCGACTGGTGGCCCTGGTCGGCCGAGGCCTTCGAAGAGGCCCGTGAGCGGGGCGTGCCCGTGCTGCTCAGCGTCGGCTATTCGTCCTGTCATTGGTGCCATGTCCTCGCACGGGAAAGTTTCGAAGACGAACAAATCGCGGCGTACATGAATGCTCACTTTGTGAACATCAAGGTCGACCGCGAGGAGCGGCCCGACGTCGACGCCGTCTACATGGAGGCCGTGCAGGCGGCCACGGGGCAGGGCGGGTGGCCCATGACCGTGTTCCTCACACAGGATGCGGAGCCCTTCTATTTCGGGACGTATTTCCCGCCCGCGCCCCGGCACGGGATGCCGTCGTTCCGGCAGGTGCTGGAGGGGGTGCACGGGGCCTGGGCCGATCGCCGGGGCGAGGTGGCCGAGGTCGCGGGGAAGATCGTGCGGGATCTCGCCGAGCGGGAGATGAGCTTCGGGAGCGGCGAGGTGCCCGGCGAGGAGGACCTGGCTGGTGCGCTGCTCGGGCTCACCCGGGAGTACGACGCCTCGCGCGGCGGCTTCGGGGGCGCGCCCAAGTTCCCGCCGTCCATGGTGATCGAGTTCCTGCTGCGGCACCACGCGCGGACCGGTTCCGAGGGCGCTCTCCAGATGGCGCAGGACACCTGTGAGCGGATGGCGCGTGGCGGGATCTACGACCAGCTGGGCGGGGGGTTCGCGCGGTACTCCGTGGATCGCGAGTGGGTTGTGCCCCATTTTGAGAAGATGTTGTACGATAACGCACTTTTGTGCAGGGTGTATGCGCATCTCTGGCGTTCGACCGGCTCCGAGCTCGCCCGTCGTGTCGCCCTGGAGGCCGCCGACTTCATGGTGGGCGAACTCCGCACGAACGAAGGCGGGTTCGCCTCCGCGCTCGACGCCGACAGCGACGACGGCACGGGGAAGCACGTCGAGGGGGCGTACTACGTGTGGACCCCGCGGCAGCTGCGCGAGGTGCTCGGCGCGGAGGACGGCGAACTCGCCGCCCGGTACTTCGGGGTGACGGAGGAGGGGACCTTCGAAGAGGGCTCCTCCGTGCTGCAACTGCCGCAGCAGGACGAGTTGTTCGACGCGGAGAAGGTGGCCGACATGCGGCGTCGGCTGCTTGCCGCGCGGGCCGAGCGGCCCGCTCCCGGGCGCGACGACAAGATCGTCGCCGCCTGGAACGGGCTCGCCGTCGCCGCCCTCGCGGAGACCGGCGCCTACTTCGACCGCCCCGACCTCGTGGACGCCGCGATCGCCGCCGCGGATCTCCTCGTACGGGTGCACATGGACGACCGGGCGCGACTGTCCCGTACCAGCAAGGACGGGCGGGCCGGGGTCAACGCGGGGGTGCTGGAGGACTACGCGGACGTCGCCGAGGGGTTCCTCGCGCTGGCCTCCGTCACCGGGGAAGGGGTGTGGCTGGAATTCGCCGGGTTCCTGCTGGATCAGGTGATCATGCAGTTCACCGATCCCGAGTCCGGTGCGCTGTACGACACCGCGGCCGACGCCGAGCGCCTCATCCGCCGGCCCCAGGACCCCACCGACAACGCCACGCCCTCCGGCTGGAGCGCGGCGGCCGGCGCCCTGCTGAGCTATGCCGCACAGACCGGCGCCGAGCCCCATCGGACCGCCGCCGAAAGGGCGTTGGGCGTCGTGAAGGCGCTCGGGCAGCGCGCTCCCCGTTTCATCGGCTGGGGGCTCGCGGTGGCGGAGGCGCTGCTCGACGGGCCGCGTGAGGTCGCGGTCGTGGGGCCGGAGGGACATCCCCTGACAAAAGCCCTGCACCGGACGGCCCTGCTCGGTACCGCGCCGGGCGCCGTGGTCGCCGTGGGCACTCCGGAGAGTGACGAGCTGCCGCTCCTCGCCGACCGCCCCCTCGTGCAGGGCGAACCCGCCGCGTATGTCTGCCGTAACTTCACTTGTGACGCTCCGACGACCGATCCCGACCGGCTTCGAACGGCTCTGAGCAGCTGAAACGCAGATCATCAGACTGCTCATCAACCGGCTGAAACGCGACCAGAGTTCGAATTGTTCAGCAAATGATCCGACTGTGATGAAACACGCTCTTCACCAGAACAGTCTGTGCGCTTCACAGATCGCCCATAGTCTCTGCATCGTGACGCGGCGGATGTGACACATCGTCGCGACTGGGGGTTTTGGGATCTGGGGGGATCTGTTGCTCACGTCTGTCTTTATCGCTGCCGTTTCACTGGCCCTTTTCTGGATGGCGGCGTTCACTCTCTGGTGGCAGATGCACGCGTGGCGCACGCCCGAGGTGCTGGCGTCCACCCGCTTCAGCAGACCGGACGGCGATGACCGGCTGGCGTTCTCGCTGCTGCTGCCGGCCCGCCACGAACAGGCCGTGCTCGACCACACCATCCAGCGACTGCTGGAATCGAGCCACACCGACTTCGAGATCATCGTCATCGTCGGGCACGACGATCCGGAGACCACCGAGGTCGCCCGGCAGGCCGCGGCCCGCGACGAGCGGGTGCGGGTCGTCGTCGACCACCACGAGAAGAAGAACAAGCCGAAGGCCATGAACACGGCGCTGCCGCACTGCCGCGGCGATGTCGTCGGGGTCTTCGACGCCGAGGACCAGGTCCATCCGGAGCTGCTCGCCCATGTCGACCACGCGTTCCGCACGACGGGTGCGGACGTCGTCCAGGGCGGGGTCCAGCTCATCAACTTCCACTCCAACTGGTACAGCCTGCGCAACTGCCTGGAGTACTTCTTCTGGTTCCGCTCGCGGCTGCACCTGCATGCGCAAAAAGGTTTCATCCCGCTCGGCGGCAACACCGTCTTCGTACGGACTGACGTACTGCGGGAAGCGGACGGCTGGGACCCCGAGTGCCTCGCCGAGGACTGCGACCTGGGGGTACGGCTCTCCAGCGTCGGCAAGAAGGTCGTCGTCGCCTACGACTCCGACATGGTGACCCGGGAGGAGACCCCGGGCAGCCTGGTGTCGCTGATGAAGCAGCGCACCCGGTGGAACCAGGGCTTCCTGCAGGTCTACCGCAAGAAGGACTGGAAGCAACTGCCGGGCTTCGGGCAGCGGTTGCTCGCCCGCTACACGCTGATGACGCCGTATCTGCAGGCCGTCTCCGGGGTGGTCATCCCGCTCAACGTGGCCATCGCGCTCTTCCTCGACGTGCCCGTCGGGATCGCCTTCATCACCTTCCTGCCGGCCGTGACCGCCCTGGTCACCTTCGTCTTCGAGCTCGTCGGACTGCACGACTTCGGCAAGCAGTACGGACTGCGCGTCCGGTTCGTCCACTATCTGAAGCTCGTGGTCGGTGGCCCCTTCTATCAGGTGCTCCTCGCCGGCGCGGCCGCCCGTGCCGTATGGCGTGAGCAAAGAGGCCGCAACGACTGGGAGTTGACCAGTCATGTCGGCGCGCACCTCACCGAGGCCGAAGCAACCCACTAGGACCTGAGGCCACCAGCCGGGCGTCCCCGCCGGCAGGCAGGCCTTGGTTCCGTACGCCTTGGTTCCGCATGCCCCGGTTCCGCATGCCCCCGGTTCCGCAGGCCTTGGGGCCGCGGTCCTTGGGCCCGAACATCCCGAACGTACCGAAAGTCCCGAGAGGACCTTCCCGCGTGACCTCGACACTTCCCGCGGTGACCACGTCCACGGTCCCCACGACGCGACCCGCCGCGCCCGACATCGTCCACGACCACCCGTCGCTCCAGCGGCTGCGCACCTCGCGCGCCGACCTGCTGCTGTGCGGCGCCCTGCTGCTGGCGATCATCGTCGTGCAGGGCTGGAACATCACCGACTACCCGACACTCAGCGACGACGAGGGCACCTATCTCGCCCAGGCGTGGGCCGTGCAGCAGGGCAAGGGCCTCGCGCACTACACGTACTGGTACGACCACCCGCCACTGGGCTGGATCCAGATAGCCGTCCTGACCTGGATCCCCGCCCACATCAGCCCCTCGCTGATGACGGTCGGCTCGATGCGCGTCGCGATGCTCGTGGTCAGTGCCGCCAGCGCGGTCCTGCTGTACGTCCTCGCGCGCCGTCTCTCGCTGCCGCGCTGGGCCGCGGGCCTCGCGATGGTGCTCTTCGGGCTCTCCCCGCTGTCGGTCGTGCTCCAGCGCGAGATCTTCCTCGACAACATCGCGGTGATGTGGACGCTGCTCGCGTTCTGCCTCGCCGCGTCCCCGAGCCGGCACCTCTGGCATCACTTCGGGGCGGGCATCGCGGCCGCGGCCGCCGTGCTCACCAAGGAGACGATGCTCGTCGTCCTGCCCGCGCTCCTGGTCACCATGTGGCGCCACGGCCACCGCGACACCCGCAAGTTCGCGCTCACCGGAGCCATCACCGCCTGCGTCCTGATCGGCCTCGCATACCCGCTGTTCGCCCTGCTCAAGGGTGAGCTGTTCCCGGGCGCGGGCCATGTCTCGCTCTGGGACGGCATCACGTACCAGATGAGCCGCCCCGGCTCCGGCTTCATTCTCGACCCCGGCTCCGGCTCGTACGGTGTGCTGCACTCCTGGCTCTACTACGACCGGGTGCTGATCACCGGAGGCCTCGCCGGAGCGCTGCTGCTCCTGGCCACCTGGCGCTGGTCCGTCACCGCCCGCGCCCTCGCCGGACCCGCCCTCACGGTGGCGATCCTCGCCCTGGTGGCGCTGCGCCCGAGCGGCTATCTGCCCGCGATGTACATCATCCAGGCGCTGCCGTTCCTCGCGCTGGTCCTCGCCGGAGGCGCCGCCAGCCTCGCCCATCTGGTGCTGCGCAGGTGGCGGAGCGACGAGGAGAAGCCGTACGTCACCTGGGGACGGCGGGTGACGGCGGCCGCGCTCGTGGCGGTCGCCGCGCTCTACGTGCTGCCGCGCTGGTACGACGGCGACCACACGGCCGTCACCGCCGACGCCAACGCCCCCTACCGGGCGGCGGCCACCTGGCTGAAGACCGAGGTCCAGGACCCGGCGGCCACCCGGGTGCTGGTCGACGACGCCCTCTGGCTCGACCTGGTCCACGACGGCTACCGGCCCGGGCTCGGCGTCATCTGGTTCTACAAGGCGGACCTCGACCCCGCGGTGACCAAGACGATGCCGCGCGGCTGGAAGGACATCGACTACGTCGTGGCCTCCCCGACGGTGCGGCGCGACGCGGTCGACCTGCCCAACGTCAAGGCGGCCATCGAACACTCGACGCCGGTCGCCACCTTCGGCAAGGGCGCCGACCGGATCGAGATCCGGCAGATCGACGGGAGCACGGGAAACACCATGACCACGACGACGTCCGGGGGCAGTCGATGAGCAGCTTCGAGAGCACTGTCCCCGGGGAGCTCGGCGATCCGGCCGTACGGGCGTCCGAGGTCCCTGAACCGGGTGCCGTCACCATCGTCGTACCGACCTTCAACGAGTCCGCGAACATCCGCGAACTCCTGCGCCGGATCACCGAGTCGGTGCCCTCCCGGCTGCCCTGCGAGGTCGTCTTCGTGGACGACTCCACGGACGACACCCCCGAGGTGATCTCCCGGGAGGCGCAGGACTGCCCGTTCCCGGTGACCGTGCTGCACCGCGAGGAAGCCGTGGGCGGGCTCGGCGGCGCCGTCGTCGAGGGCCTGAAGGCGGCGAGCTCCGACTGGATCGTCGTCATGGACGGTGATCTCCAGCATCCGCCGTCCCTGATACCGGAGTTGGTGGCCTCGGGGGAGCGGTCCGCCGCCGGGCTCGTCGTCGCCAGCCGGTACATCAAGGGCGGCAGCCGCGAGGGCCTCGCGGGCGGCTACCGCATCGCCGTCTCGCGCGGCGCGACCTGGCTGACCAAGACGCTCTTCCCGCGCCGGCTGCGCGGCATCAGCGATCCGATGAGCGGTTTCTTCGCGATCCGCCGCAGCGCGGTCACCGCCGACATCCTTCAGCCGCTCGGCTACAAGATCCTCCTCGAACTCGCCGTCCGCAGCCGCCCCCGCCAGGTCACCGAGGTGCCCTTCGTCTTCCAGGACCGGTTCGCGGGCGAGTCCAAGTCGACCGCGCAGGAGGGCTTCCGGTTCCTGCGCCATCTCGTCGGGCTGCGCACCGCCTCGCCGGTCGCCCGGATGGTCGTCTTCGGCCTGATCGGCGCCACCGGCTTCCTGCCGAACCTGATCGGCCTGTACGCGCTCACCGCCGCCGGCATGCACTACGTACCGGCCGAGATCCTCGCCAACCAGCTCGGCGTCGCCTGGAACTTCCTGCTCATCGAGCATCTGCTGTTCCGCGAGCGCCGCAGGCACCGTACCTGGTGGGACCGGGTGGGCCGGTTCGGGCTGCTCGCCAACGCCGACCTGGTGCTGCGCATCCCGCTGATCGCCCTGCTCGTCGGCCACTTCGGGATGGGCGCCCTGTCCGCCACCGCGCTGGCCCTGGTGATGACCTTCGTCCTGCGCTTCGTGGGCACCGAGGCGCTGGTCTATCTGCCGCGCCGCAGCAGCGAGGCTGCGGCCGGGAGCCGCACAGCAAGGAGAGCCGCGTGAAACATCTGGCACGACCCAGACGGAGAACCTCACTGCTGGCCGTGGCGGGCCTGGCCGCCGGGCTGCTGCTCGTCTCGCCCCAGCCCGCCTCCGCCGCCAACCTCGTCACCAACCCGGGTTTCGAGACCGACGGCACGGACGGCATGCCGTCCTGCTGGGAGAAGTCCGGCTGGGGCGACAACGACTTCACCTTCGCCACCGTCGCCGACTCCCACTCCGGCTCCAAGGCCATGAAGGTCACGCTGACCCGGCGCGTCGACGGCGACCGCAAGGCCCTGATCACGGAGTCCGCGACCTGCGCGCCGGTGGTCACCGCGGGCAAGCAGTACGACCTCGGCCTCTGGTACAAGTCGACGACACCGGACACCGCGATCACCCTCTTCCGGCACGACACCACGGCGGGCTGGCAGTACTGGACCGACCTCAAGACGCTGGACATGGCGGCGAGCTGGACGCAGGCGAGCGTCCGTACGCCCGCCGTCCCGGCCGGTACCGACCGCATCACCTGGGGCGTCTCGGTGTACGGCACCGGCTCGGCGACCACCGACGACTACACGATGGAACAGGTCTCCGACCCCATCCCGCCGGCCACCTGCACCGCCACGGCCGACCAGTGCGCGAACGGCCGCTGGGACGTGCTGCCCACGCAGAACCCGGTGCGCTCCATGCACTCCGTCGTCCTCGACAACGGCAAGGTGCTGCTGATCGCCGGGTCCGGCAACAGCGAGGAGAACTTCGACGCGGGCACGTTCACCAGCGCGGTCTACGACCCGGTGAACGGCACGTACAAGGTGATCCCCACGCCGAAGGACATGTTCTGCTCGGGGCACGTCCAGCTCGCCGACGGGCGGGTGCTGGTGATGAGCGGCAACAAGGCGTTCCCGGTCGCGGGCGGCCACGGCTACGAGGGGTACAAGGACTCCTACATCTTCGACCCGGTCACCGAGACGTACAGCAAGACGAACGACCTGAACGACGGTCACTGGTATCCGTCGGCCACCGAGCTCGGCAACGGTGACGTCATCTCGTTCGGCGGACTGCGCGAGGACTCCACCGGGTCGGTGACGGCCGAGCGCTGGTCGGCGGCGCAGCAGCAGTGGCTGCCGTTCACGCAGGTCAACCAGACCTGGTCGTACTGGGGTCTGTACCCGTCGATGATCCTGATGCAGGACGGGCGGCTCTTCTACTCGGGCAGCCATGTCTTCGGCAACGGCACGCCCGGCACGGGCTCGGCGATCTACGACTACGACGCGAACACCGTCACGGCGATCCCCGGGCTCCAGAGCAAGGACGAGCGCGACCAGTCCGCGAGCGTGCTGCTGCCCCCGGCCCAGGACCAGAAGGTGCTGACGATCGGCGGCGGCAACATCGACTCCAACCCGGAGGCGAACCGGCTCACCGACATCATCGACCTGAAGGCCGCGAACCCGGCGTACACCGTCGGCCCGCAGATCCCGCAGGGCACGGTCGACCTCGGCAACGGCAAGGTCGCCGAGACCGGCAACCAGGGCAAGATGTACGTCTCCGCCGTCCTCCTGCCGGACGGCAAGGTGCTTGAGACGGGCGGCGGCCTGCACAACCGCGCCAATCCGGTCTTCGAGGCGTCGATGTTCGACCCGGCGACCTCCACCTTCGACCCGGTGGCCGCCGACCCCGAGGCGCGCGGCTACCACTCCTCCGCGTTCCTGCTGCCCGACGGCCGGGTGATGGCCACCGGCGACAACCCGGGCAACGGCACCTGGAACCACAACGTGTCCATCTACACCCCGCCCTACCTCCTCAAGGGCACCCGTCCGACGATCACCTCGGTGATCGACAACGAGTGGGTGTACGGGGACACGCAGCGCATCACGGTCGACCGGCCCATCGTGAAGGCCGAGCTGATCCGCCCGGCCGCGGTGACGCACTCGTCCGACCCGAACCAGCGTTTCGTGGACCTGCCCCTGTCGGTGGACGGCAACAACGTCGACCTGAACGTGACGAGCAACCCCAACATGGCCCCGCCCGGTTGGTACATGCTCTTCGCGGTCGACGCCAACGGGGTGCCCTCGGTCGCCAAGTGGGTGCACCTCCAGGGCCCCGCCGCGCTGGCCACGGACACCGCCTCGGCGCACGTCCACTCCTTCGCCGACTCCCTTGAGGGCGCGGTCACCAAGGGCGGCAAGAAGCGGACCTCGCAGAAGGTCAGCACCACGATCTCCGGCTGTGACCGGCACTACGGCACGATCGACGTCTGTGTGCCGACCGTCTTCCCGGACGGCGTCAAGAAGACGACGGCCTCGCGCTGCGCGTGGCTGAAGACGAACGACTACGGCCGCCTGAAGGTCAACGGCAAGGACGACCCGCTGGGTCTCGATCCCAACAGGGACGGGCTGGCCTGCGGCGCCAAGGATCTCAAGCGTCGCTAGGCGTCCGGCTCCCGAACTCGGTGAGGGCGCGCTCCACGATGGCCTCCAGGTTGTCGTGGTGCGCGCCCTTCCAGTAGGCGCGCCCGCACTCCTCGCACTGCGCGAACACGTCGTAGGACCGCTCGGTGCCGCCCTCCAGCTGGCCCACGACCTGCTCCTTGGTGGCCTCCTTGAGCAGGCCGTTGCAGGCGGTGCAGCGCGTCCAGGGCCGCAGCTCGGGTGCGAACCGGCCCAGCACGTCACGGAGTTGGTCGTCGGGCCGGGTGCTGTAGACGAACGCGCCCGCCCACAGCTCGCGGCGGCGCAGCAGCCCCCGGTCGCGGCTGAGCATCACGCGACGTTCGGCGGCGGAGCGCGCGGCGAGGGCCGGGTCGCCGATGTCCGTCGACTCGTACGCCGCGTCGACCCCGAGGAGGCGCAGCCGGCGCGCGAGGGTGCCGAGGTGGACGTCGAGGAGGAAGCGGAGCGGCGCGCCGGGAACCCGCTGCGGGCGCTCGACCGCCCGTACGCCGACGCTCTCGCCGGCCCCCGGGAGGTGCGAGACGGGCACCTCGCGGCCGTCCACGACGAGGGCGCCGACCTCGGTCAGCGGGACGCCGAGCGACTCGACGACATGCCCGAGGGTGGAGGAGCCGTCGGTGGCGACCGCCGTGGCTCCCGAACGACGCCCGTGCGGTACGAACATCCCCAGCTCGGGGGCGAAGGCGACATGGATCTCCGGTCCGTTCACCCGGTCAGGATGTCACGCCGGAGAGCCCTGGCCTCAGGGATTTTCGGTGGAGAGGCCGTGTTCCAGGACGTCCATCGTGCGGTCCACCAGGTCCTTGAAGTCGTCCCGGTGGTCGTTCTCCGCCCAGTACAGGGACGTCTCCATCAGGCCGCCGATGATCGCCATCGCGTAGACCCGCACCTCCAGGCTGTCCGGGTCCCGGCCGGTGCGCTCGCCGATGGCCTGGCAGAGCATGGTGCCGGTGACCGACATGCTCTCCATCATCCGCGAGCGCACCGCCGGGACCTGGACCATCAGGTGGGTCCGCAGCCGGGACACCTCGGGGTCGTCCTTGATGCCGAGCCGGATGGCCTTCTGCATCACATACCTGAGGGTGTCCATCCACGGCTCGTCCTTGGGCCGGGCCCGCAGCTCCTCCATGATGAACGGGTCGAACTCGTCCGTGAGGACGATGTCCTCCTTGGTGGGGAAGTAGCGGAAGACGGTCGACGGCGACACCTCGGCGCGCTCGGCGATCTGCTCGATCGTCGTCGCGTCGTACCCCTGATCCCTGACGAGTGCGTACGTCGCGGTGCGGATCGCCTCGCGGGTCTTGATCTTCTTCCGCTCGCGCAGGCCCAGCTGAGGGCGGTCGGCGGAGCTGAAGGGGGAGGGTGCGGCCGTCATGCCGTTCATTGTCCGGTATCGGCCGCAGCGGTGGCCATGGCCGGGTCCTCGTCCTCCTTCGTGGCGTGCGTGACCGGGGTGTTCGGCAGGAGCGCCGCGGCCAGCAGGGCGGTGACGAGGGCCGCGATGCCGCACACCAGCAGGACCAGGCCCATGCCGTGGACGTACGCGCTGTTCGCGGAGGCCATGAGATCGGCCGAGCCCGCCTTCTGGGCGACGATGTGCGCCGCGACCACGGACTCCCCGGCGGTGTCGGCGGCCTTCGCGGGGAGCCCGGTGACGTCGAGGCGGTCGCGGAAAGTGCCGGCCAGCAGGCTGCCGAGGAGGGCGATGCCGATCGCGCTGCCGACCTGGCGCGTCGTCATGAGGAGCCCGGAGCCGCTGCCGGCCCGGTCGCGGGGCAGGGCGCCGAGGGCGCCGTCCATCGCGGGGACGACCGAGAAACCGAAGCCGAAGCCGGTGATCGACAGCCACAGGGCGGTGAAGCCGTAGCCCGAGTCGACGGTCGTACGGCTGCCGAGCAGCGCGGCGAAGGCCAGCACCACCAGTCCCGCGCTGACCACCGCGCGGGAGCCGAACCGGGCGACGACCGGCTGTGCGGCCCGGGCCGCGACGATCAGACCGCCCATCATGGGCAGCAGCCGCAGGCCGGTGCCGAAGGCGTCGTGGCCGAGCACCGCCTGGAGATACGGCGGCAGCACGAACAGCAGGCCGGACAGGACGAACATCACCAGGGTCGCCGCGATCGTGTTGAACAGGAACCCGCGGTGGGTGAGCAGCGACATGTCGAGCATGGGGCGTTCCACGCGCCGCTCGCGCAGCACCAGGGCGGCGATCAGAACGGCGGCCCCAGCGAGCATGCCCACGATCAGCGGGTCGCCCCAGCCGCGGCTGGGCGCCTCGATGATCGCGTAGATCAGGGCGCCGAGGCCGGCCGCCGTGAAAGCGGTGGACAGGGTGTCGACCTTGGGGGAGGCGGGGTCGCGGGTCTCGGGCAGCAGGAAGACGCAGGCGGCGATGCCGATCGCGGCCATCGGGACGTTGACCAGGAAGACCGAGCCCCACCAGAAGTGGTCGAGCAGCCAGCCGCCGATGATCGGGCCGAGCGGCAGACCGAGCGACGAGGCGGCGGAGATGATGCCGACGGCCTTGGTGCGCTCGTCGGGTCCGAAGAGCGAGGGCAGCACGGACAGGGCGAGCGGCATGACCAGCGCGGCGCCGAGGCCCATCACCGTGCGGGCCACGATGACCCAGCCGACGTCGTCGGCCAGGGCGCCGGCCACGGAACCGGCGAGGAAGATCCCGAGCCCCACGACGAGCATCCGACGGCGTCCGAACCGGTCGCCGAGCAGTCCCGCCGGGAGCATGAGCGCGGCGAAGACGATCACGTACGCGTCCGCCATCCACTGCTGCTGACCGGTGGTGGCGCCGAGTTCGCCCGCCATCGTCGGCAGGGCCACGTTGAGGATCGTCGTGTCGAAGCCGAGCGTGAGCATGCTCGCGACCAGGGCCCCGAGGGCCCACCAGCGATGGGGGTCCCCCCGCTCGAACGAAGTTGGGAGTGGGGGAGGGTCGCGCCGCGCGCCATCGTCTTGAGTGACAGTAACCATGAAATGAGAGTAGCTGTCAAAAGATGGTTGATGTCAATAGGGATGCACTGTCAGGGCACGCAAAAATGGCCACGGCTCGGAAGCCGTGGCCATGAAGACAGCGAGGGAGGTGGGCTACCCGTGCTGGTAGGCCACCAGTGAGATGCCCACGTAGTGCACGACGAACGCCGCGAGGGTGAGGGAGTGGAAGACCTCGTGGAAGCCGAACCAGCTGGGTGAGGGGTTGGGGCGCTTGATCCCGTAGATCACTCCGCCCGCGCTGTAGAGCAGTCCGCCGACGATCACCAGGACCAGCACGGCGATGCCGCCCGTGCGCATGAAGTCCGGGAGGAAGAAGACGGCCGCCCAGCCCATCGCTATGTAGCAGGGGGTGTAGAGCCAGCGCGGGGCGCCGACCCAGAACACCCGGAAGATGATGCCCGCCGCGGCGGCGGCCCAGATGCTCCACAGGAGCCACTGCCCCTTGGTGCCGGGGAGCAGCAGCATCGTCAGCGGTGTGTAGGTGCCCGCGATGATCAGGAAGATGTTGGCGTGGTCGAGTCTGCGCAGCACGCCGTCCATCCGCGGGCTCCAGTTGCCGCGGTGGTAGAGCGCGCTCACTCCGAACAGGAGGCAGGCCGTCAGGACGAAGATCCCGCAGGCGATGCGGGCCCGCGTGGAACTGGCCAGAGCGGTGAGCACCAGACCGGAGATCAGGACGGCCGGGAACATGCCGAGGTGCAGCCAGCCGCGGAGCTTGGGCTTGACCGGATGCGACGGGGAGAGCGCTGCGGGACTGCGGCCTGCGGCCTGCGAGTCCGTGGGCGCGTCGGGGACGGGCGCAGTCATAGGCGGAATCCTACCTACGGAACCGTAAGTTACGTGTCAGTACGGCGCACTGAACAGCCAAGAGTGGCCATGTTCTCACGAGCGTGCCGCAAGGCGGTGCACGCGCAAAAAAACCTTCAGCTGAACCCAACGTGTACGCAAAGAGTCGCGGATACACGTGGCGATGGTCACTCCGCTCACGTGTGAGGCCCTCTGGACATATGGGCGAACCCGTCGGATGATCAAATGAGTGCGGTCGGCACCGGATGAGCGCCATGGGTCTCTACACCCCGAAGCATCCGGGTCGCAGCCCCCACGGGGCCTCAATAAAAAACCCCTCATCTAGGAGCAATCGTGGCGCGCGACATCGCGGCTCCCTCCACCGTCCCCACCCAGCACAAGGAACTGATCTCGTGGGTCAACGAGATCGCAGAACTGACCCAGCCGGACAACGTGGTCTGGTGTGACGGATCCGAGGCCGAGTACGAGCGCCTGTGCGAGGAGCTCGTTCACAAGGGCACCTTCAAGAAGCTCGATCCGATCAAGCGCCCGCATTCCTACTACGCCGCTTCCGACCCGACCGATGTCGCGCGGGTCGAGGACCGGACGTTCATCTGCTCCGAGAAGGAGGAGGACGCGGGGCCGACCAACCACTGGAAGGCGCCCGCCGAGATGCGGGAGATATTCGCGGGGGAGAAGGGCGTCTTCCGCGGCTCGATGAAGGGCCGGACGATGTACGTCGTCCCGTTCTGCATGGGCCCGCTCGGCTCCGACCTCTCCGCGATCGGCGTAGAGATCACCGACTCCGCCTACGTCGCCGTCTCCATGCGCACCATGACCCGCATGGGACAGCCCGTCCTCGACGAGCTCGGCACCGACGGCTTCTTCGTGCGTGCTGTGCACACGCTCGGAGCGCCGCTGGCCGAGGGCCAGGCGGACGTGCCGTGGCCGTGCAACTCCACCAAGTACATCTCGCACTTCCCCGAGTCCCGCGAGATCTGGTCCTTCGGCTCCGGCTACGGCGGCAACGCGCTGCTCGGCAAGAAGTGCTACGCCCTGCGCATCGCGTCCGTCATGGCGCGTGACGAGGGCTGGCTCGCCGAGCACATGCTCATCCTGAAGCTGACCCCGCCCGCCGGTGAGTCCAAGTACGTCGCCGCCGCCTTCCCGAGCGCCTGCGGCAAGACCAACCTCGCCATGCTGGAGCCCACCGTCTCCGGCTGGACGGTCGAGACGATCGGCGACGACATCGCGTGGATGCGGTTCGGCGAGGACGGCCGGCTGTACGCGATCAATCCCGAGGCCGGTTTCTTCGGCGTCGCGCCCGGTACCGGTGAGCACACCAACGCCAACGCGATGAAGACGCTGTGGGGCAACTCCGTCTTCACCAACGTCGCGCTCACCGACGACAACGACATCTGGTGGGAGGGCATGACGGAGGAGACTCCGGCCCACCTGACCGACTGGAAGGGCAACGACTGGACGCCGGAGTCCGGTACGCCCGCCGCCCACCCCAACGCCCGCTTCACCGTCCCCGCCTCGCAGTGCCCGATCATCGCGCCCGAGTGGGAGGACCCCAAGGGCGTGCCGATCTCGGCGATCCTCTTCGGCGGACGCCGCGCCACCGCCGTACCGCTGGTGACGGAGTCCTTCGACTGGAACCACGGCGTCTTCCTCGGCGCCAACGTGGCCTCCGAGAAGACCGCCGCCGCCGAGGGCAAGGTCGGCGAGCTGCGTCGCGACCCCTTCGCCATGCTGCCGTTCTGCGGTTACAACATGGGCGACTACATGGGGCACTGGGTCGATGTCGCCAAGGACAAGGACCAGGCGAAGCTTCCGAAGATCTACTACGTGAACTGGTTCCGCAAGAACGACGCGGGCAAGTTCGTGTGGCCGGGCTTCGGTGAGAACAGCCGTGTCCTGAAGTGGATCGTGGACCGTCTCGACGGCCGCGCCGAGGGCGTCGAGACCCCCATCGGCATCCTGCCGGCCAAGGGGGCCCTGGACACCAAGGGACTCGACCTCTCCGAGGCCGACCTCGACTTCCTGCTCACCGTCGACAAGGACGTGTGGCGCGAGGAGGCGGCGCTCGTGCCCGAGCACCTCAACACCTTCGGCGAGCACACCCCGAAGGAACTGTGGGACGAGTACCGCGCGCTGGTGCGGCGCCTGGGCTGAGTTCCGAGTGGACGGCGGCCTCGCGGCTGCCGTCCACCCCTGAACTCCGCGGCCGGTCCGACTTGCCCTGACCTGCGACGTCGCCAGGCCGGCCGCGGTGACAGCACCACCGACCGGGCCGGGGACCCGCTGCACCGTACAACGGCGTACGGGCGGGCCCCCGGCCCAGTTGTCGGTTCTGATCATCCACGGCCCCCGAAAACCAGTACCGGCTCCGCCGGTTGCTCGGCGACCGAAGTCAACTGGCCCGCGGATGACATACGTTCGTACTGGAGCCGACCCCGGCGCGGCGTCCAAGCACGCTGGCGACGGTGACCAGCGTATGGACCATCAGGAGGGCGGGTGGGCGCAGCCGCACCAACAGGTCATCGCGACCAGGCGCGCGCGATTTCGGCCGTGCGCCGGAAGAGCGCGACGAGCGCCGCCACGGCCACCGCTGCGATCAAAGTCGGCAGGTCGGTGAACTCGGAGACCAGGCGCATCAGGTCTGGGCAGGCCGGGAAGAACGCGGCCGAGCTCGCCTGGAATGTGCACCAGGGGAAAACGGTCGGCGCGATCTGACCAGCTACTGCGCCGATGTGGGTAATTATGAGGCGAAATCTGGCAATTGTGAAGAGTCGGCCGGTAATCTTCGTGCGTCAGTCAGCGCACGACGAAGGAAGTCTGGCCATGTCATTCAACTCGGGGGAGCAGCTCAACTTCGGTGGTGAGGTCGCTGTCGTGCTGGAGGACCGCGGTGACGGTGGCTACCTGATCTCCAGCGGCCGGGCGCAGCTGCCGATCGTGGTCCCCGCCCCCACCCTCGAGGACGCGCAGCTCAAGCCCGCCGCGAAGCGGCTGTTCACCCCCGCCGCACCGCACCTGCTCTCCGTGGATGACTTCCTCGACGACCCGGACGAGGTGCGCGAGATCGCGCTCAGCGCCAGCTACCACACCGATCTGCAGTACTTCAAAGGCCTGCGCAGCGACCACCGGTTCCTCTGGCCCGGCCTGCGCGAGGAGTTCTCGCGGCTGCTCGGCACTCCGGTCACCGAATGGCTCGGCCACAACGCCAACGGCGTCTTTCAGCAGACCGCGCACGACGACCCGCTGGTCTGGCACCACGACTCGCAGAGCTACGCCGCCGCGATCTACCTGAACCCGAACCCGCCTCCCGGTGCCGGCACCAGCTTCTGGCGCGACAGGACCTACGGCTGCCGGCGTGCGCCCAGCCATCCGAAGGAACAGGCGCGCCTCGGCAGCTCCGAGGCCGTCGAGGCCGCGCGCTCGGTCGTCTACGACCCCTACAACTTGGAGCACGAGGACAACTGGGAGCTGATCGAGTCGGTCTCCGGTCAGTACAACCGGCTGGTGATCTGGGACGCGAAGCTGATGCACTCGGCCACGTCGTACGAGCACTTCGCCGGGGAGCACGGCACCCACCGCCTGGTGCAGCTCTTCTTCTTCGACATCAACGTCTGAGACGGCGTTCGACGTAGGCGGATCACCTTTTATGTCCTGTTGGGTTCCTCATCAGGTGGGTGCGGTCGCGTCCGTTATGCGCTTGGCGAGGTTGTCGGTCGAGGCGATGCGGATCATGGCCTCGGAGCCGGCGGGCAGGGCCTCGTAGTCGCGGGCGAGGCGTCGGCGCATCGTGATCAATCCGGCACTTCGCTTTACCACCCAGCGCCTTTTGGCGACATGGAAGCCACGGACTCCCGGGTTTCTGGCGACAACCTCGACGTCGATTCCGAGGCCGGCCCCGTGTTCGACGACGGCGTTTTTGAAGCCGGTGCCGACCCAGCCTTTGGAGATGGTCGGGTAAGTCTTCTTGGCCTGGTCGAGGAGGCATGTATCCGGGGAGCCGGAGGATTTCGTTCCGGCGCCTTTCGGATGTTTCTGCACCTTTTTCGAACCAGCCCGTCGGATCACCTGTGGTGACGCCCGTTCCGTGCTGAAAATGGTCGTGGCTGCTGCCTGTTGAGACCGTTTCGTCCGTGATCTTCGCGGTCGTAAGCCGGCCGGGTATGGGGAGCCACTCAACGGGCGCCTTCAATGTGGCTTCGAGCACGCGGATGAGATTTCCCCATCAGGTGTCGTAGTCCGACGACTCGTCAGGCATCAGGGAGATGCGGGCCGAGAGGGGCGCTGTCACCGTGGTGTACACGGTCGGCGCCATCACCGTCGGATCGGCCGTGCGTCGGCGTGGGTCCTCGGTGGCTGTGTCGGGCATTGCGAACTCCGTTCAGGTCGCGCTCGATCGCGCCGGGCGGACGGCGTCCGGGCGCGATGTTCCGGGCCGGACCGGAGCGCCAACCGCGGCCCCGGCCGACCCGCCGAACAGCCTGTCCGAAACATCCGACTCCTGCGGTGAACGCCACGGGGGCGGGGGAACGTCAACTCGGCGGTTGCTCTTGGTTTGTGGGGGTTCGGTTGTCTGCCGGGATGCCGACCGAAGGTGATCTGGACGGCGTTCAGGGGCGCCTTCATGCGCCGTGAGGCGCCGGGGAGGGTGGGAACAGCGCCGGCAGGACCGGGGTGTAGCGGCACCGCCACCAGTCCGTTGGCGGCGGGGAACTTCCGGGAGTCGTGAAGTCGATGACAGGGAGGCCGTGGGAAAGGCCTGCGGCGTAGCGATCGAACCGAGCTGATGAATCGAGGCCGGCCCTCGGCCGTGTGGAAAAGCGGCATTCATGGACAATTCACCTATGGTGATGCCATGCGCGGAATCCTGTTGGCCGGAGGCACCGGCTCGCGACTTTGGCCGTTGACCCGCTCGGTGTCGAAGCAACTGCTTCCGGTCTTCGACAAGCCCATGGTCTATTACCCGCTGTCCACACTCGTGATGGCCGGCGTCAGGGAGATCCTGATCGTCACCACCCCCGAAGACCAGTTCCAGTTCCGTCGGCTGCTCGACGACGGCAGTCAACTGGGCCTGCGGCTGGAATACATGGCACAGGAGCGCCCGGAGGGCATCGCCCATGCTTTCATCTTGGGCGCCGACTTCATCGAGGACGAGTCGGTCGCCCTGATTCTGGGCGACAACATCTTCCATGGCAGCGGCCTCGGCACCCGGCTGGCCCACCACGACGATCTGAAGGGCGGCAGGGTGTTCGCCTACCAGGTCGCCGACCCCACGGCCTATGGCGTAGTGGAGTTCGACGAACTGGGCCGGGCGCTGTCCATCGAGGAGAAACCGGCCCGGCCCAGGTCCCGGTACGCCGTGCCCGGACTGTACTTCTACGACAACCACGTAGTGGACATCGCCCGCGGCCTACGGCCCAGCGTCAGGGGTGAGTTGGAGATCACCGACCTCAACCGCGTCTATCTGGAAGCCGGGGCGCTGCACGTCACCCGGCTCGACCGGGGCACCGCGTGGCTCGACACCGGAACCTTCAACTCCATGGTTCAGGCTTCGGAATTCGTCCGGGTGATCGAGGAACGCCAGGGCCTCAAGGTCGGCTGCGTCGAGGAGGCGGTCTGGCGGGCCGGCCTGATCGACGACGACCGGCTCCGGAAACTGGCCCAGCCGCTGCTCAAGAGCGGATACGGCGACTATCTGCTGGGGCTGCTGGAGGACTCCCGGTACGTCGTCATGCCCCAAAGGGGCGGCGGATCGCCTCGCGAAGAACTGATGCGCATGGGGCCGGGCGCTCCGGTGTAACCAACATCCCAAGACGCCCGTACCACGGCACCCATCCGGTCGACCAGGTCGCCGCCGCCCCTCCCACCCCGCGCAAGGTGTGGGTGGACGGCGGCAACCACCTGGCCACGGGTCGTTCTCATGGCCCGCCGACTCACCGGCGAGACCCCCGTCTCCTGGCGGGACAGCGATCTCTCAGGCGTGTCCTGATCAGCTCCGCTGCTGCGGCATCACCTCCTGGTGGCGGAGCAGCACGAAGCCGCCCTGCTGCGCCACCAGGGCGTACCCCTCGCGGAGGGCTTCCGCCAAGTGCTGCTGTTCCGCTTCAGCGCTGAGGGGCGCGCCCAGCCACCCTCGCGAGCTGTCCGGCGCCCAGACGTCCACCATGATCCACTGGGGGTTGGGGCGGCTGTCGTTCGAGCCGTAGAGGCTGACGCTCGTACGGTTGCTGAGCTGGGGCACCAGATGGTCGGACGTCTGGACCGTGGCACCGTCGGGGATCTTGTCCATCAGGCGGTGGGCGACGGCGACGCGAGGATCGGTCCGCCAGGTGTCCGGCTGGACCAACTGGAACAGGGCGAAGTTCGGAAGGATCATGAGGGTGATCGCGGCGCAGCCCGCGAGGTAACGGCGCAGACCGCGCACGCTCGTCCCGCGTCGCACCAGGGCGTCGACGAAGGCCGCGAAGACCATGGGCATCAGGACGAGCGAGTAGTGGAAACCCGTCCCCCAGTGCAGGCTGTTGCTCGACGTGAAGCGCCACACCAGAGTCGGCAGAGCGACCCACAGCAGCGGGGACCGCATCGCCAGGAACATGGTGGGAGCCAGCATGAGTACGAAAGTCGACACCTTCGTCTGGGGGGTGATCAGACCGATGGTGCCCCGGTGGAGCAGATCCAGCAGACTGCCTCCACTGCCACCGTCGACTCCAGGTGCTCCAGAACCGCCCCCGACCAGGGACCAATAGGCGAAGGACCCACTCGGGCTGAAGGCCGGCAGAACCACGAACAGTGCCAGCGTCGCTGCGGCCAGACCGGCTGCAACCGTGAACATGCCGAGCCTGCGGTCGCCTCGCCAGGCGATGACGAGACCGATGACGAGAACCGTGAGTCCGAGGTCCTCCTTCACGAGCAGCAGGGGCAGAGCCCAGTACGCCGCGGCGGTCAACCGGTCATTCCCGAGGGCGGTCAGCGAGAACGCCAGGAGCGGCACGGCGAACGCCACTTCGTGGAAGTCGTAGCCGACAGCACTCGCGATTCCCCAGGAGAGGCCGTAGCAGGCACCGATCACCGCGCCGGCCGGGCCGCCCAGGGTCCGGCGTGCCCAGAGAGCCAGCGGGACGACGCTCACGGCGAGGAGCGCGGCCTGCACGACGAGGAGCGTTTCCGCTCCCCGCCACACCCAGTAGAACGGCGCCACGAGCGCGAGGATGGGAGAGAAGTGATCCCCGAGGACGGGAAAGTCCTGGCCCTTCACTTCGGAGACCGGCAAGTGTCCTTCCGCGTATGAGCGGACGACCTGATCGAAGATTCCCAGGTCATAGCTGCTCGTGATCATCCGCTGGTGGAGGCGGAGCGACACCGCCGCGTACACCACGAACAGCACTCCGGCCATGGCCCAGATCCACCATGTTCCGTAGAAGCGGCCGTTGTGCGGTGATGCGGCCACCGCCTTTTTCTCGAGGGTCGATTGCTGCGTCGGGAGCGTTGCGCTTTTGGCGGGGGAGGTTTGCATCGCGAGCCCTTCAGGAAACCGGGAGTGGCGGCCATCAAGATGCCAGCAGCACGCTGTATCCGACCTCGACCAAACTCCCGTGTGGCCAGAATCCCCCGAATGGCCGCACACATCCGCCTCACCACGTAGGGCACGGCCTAAAGTCCCGCGGCGGATTTCCCGAAGACATGGAGGTAGTGAGCGGCGAAAAGGCCGCGCGGTGGAAGGGAGCATCACGTGAGACCGCTGGGCATCGAAGGGGCCTGGGTGGACACACCCAAGGTTTTCGCGGACAACAGGGGGCGATTCCACGAGTGGTTCAAGAGTGAAAGGTTCCACGGTTCCATCGGTCAGGGGCTCCGGCTCGAGCAGGCCAATTGCTCCCGCTCCGCTCGCGGCACTCTCCGCGGTATCCACTATGCGTCGGTCCCGCCCGGCCAGGCCAAGTACGTCACGTGCGTCAGCGGCGCCGTCCTCGACGTGGTGGTCGACATCCGCACCGGATCCGCGGATTTCGGGAAATGGGAGGCGGTCCGGCTCGATGACACGACGCACCGCTGCGTCTACCTCTCGGAAGGACTGGGCCACGCCTTCATGGCGCTGGAGGACAACTCCACCGTCGTCTACCTGTGTTCGCAGGGATACGCGCCGCAGCACGAGTACGGGGTCAATCCGCTCGACCCCGCGTTGGCCATCGCCTGGCCCGAGGACCTCGCGCCGTGCCTTTCGGACAAGGACGCGGCGGCGCCCACGCTGGAGGAAGCCGAGCGACAGGGTCTGCTGCCTTCCTTCGAGGACTGCACCGCGTATCGCGGAAGTCTCGTGAGCGGCGCCTGAGACGGCCGGCCTGCGGCGAAGCCCCGCCCTCGCGCCGGGGCTTCGCTTCGTCGGGAATCACCGGCCGCCATGAAATTGCGCGGAAAAACCGGTACTACGCCGGAATCGGCCTGAGAAAGTGCATTGAGGCCGCACGGGTGATCTTCGCCTATGACACGGAACGAATCGTAATTATTCAATCTCCGGGTGTGAAAACTGGGTGTGTCAGTAACCGAAGCCACGTGACACGCATGCGAATGAAGCGCACCGAGTGCGCGCGCTTGCGGTCTGATGCGTCCAAGTTCCCGAGGAAGGTTCTCTGTGAGCCGTAGAACGATCCGAAGTTCACGCGTGAAGTCCGCCGCTATGGTGTCGGTCGGCGCGCTTGCCGTAGTGCTCAACATCGCCCCGAGTGCGACGGCCATCGCTGACGCGATCCACAGGTCCGGCAGCAGCGCCGGCGCTGGTGAGGTTGCGACGCCCGGCCCGAACGGTGCCGTGAGCGCCCGCGGCGGCGGCGGCGGCGACCGCGGGCCGCAGGGGCCTCGGGGCCACCAGGGCCACGACGGTAAGCGGGGTCCGCAGGGTCCGCAGGGTCCGCAGGGTAAGCCGGGTCCGCAGGGTCCGCAGGGTCCGCAGGGTGACCGGGGTCCGCAGGGTTACCAGGGTGCGCAGGGCAACCAGGGCAACCAGGGTGACCAGGGCTTCCAGGGCAACCAGGGTGCGCAGGGCAACCAGGGCGGCCAGGGCAGCCAGGGTGCGCAGGGCAACCAGGGCAACCAGGGTGCGCGGGGTTACCAGGGTGCGCAGGGCAACCAGGGTAACCAGGGCAACCAGGGTGACCAGGGCTTCCAGGGCAACCAGGGCTTCCAGGGCAACCAGGGCGCGCAGGGCTTCCAGGGCAACCAGGGCGCGCAGGGCAACCAGGGCAACCAGGGCGCGCAGGGCAACCAGGGCAACCAGGGCAACCAGGGCAACCAGGGTAGGCGGGGTCCGCAGGGCTACCAGGGTGCGCAGGGCGTCCAGGGCGGCCAGGGCAGCCAGGGCTTCCAGGGCAACCAGGGCAACCAGGGCTTCCAGGGTGACCGGGGTGCGCAGGGCTACCAGGGCTTCCAGGGCAACCAGGGCAACCAGGGCTTCCAGGGCAACCAGGGTAACCAGGGCTTCCAGGGTGACCGGGGTCCGCAGGGCTTCCAGGGCAACCAGGGTAACCAGGGCAACCAGGGCTTCCAGGGCAACCAGGGCAACCAGGGCAACCAGGGTTCCTCCGGCATCAAGACGTACGTCAGGCTCGCCAGTTTCAACCCGCCCGCCCAGACGGTGACTGCCACGTGCGACCCGGGCGACATTGCCACCGGCGGCGGATTCAACGGAAACAGCGCCAACGTCCAGACCAGCAGGCCCTTCACCTTCGGTAGTGGAGACACCCCCACGGGGTGGCAGGTTTCCGTCTCGGCGGCCCCCCCCACCACCCCCCCAGGCCCCAACACGCAAACCGCCTATGTGGTCTGCGCCGATATCACCCCGTAACTCCCACGCGAGCGGTAGCGCGCTACCGGCCATTCGCTTCCGCTTCCCCTGGGAACGAGCGACGGTGCCCCCGAGGCTTCGGCCTCGCGGGCACCGTCCGCGTTGTGTCCGTGCCCGCGGCCTGGCGTCTGAAGCTTTGGTGCCGGACCCTTGGCAGCAAAAGACTCGGAGAAATATGCGCATCCTTGTGACCGGCGGCGCCGGATTCATCGGTTCGGAGTACGTCCGCCGACGGCTGGAATCGGATCCGTCAGCGCGGATCACCGTCCTCGACAAACTCACCTACTCGGGGGTCGAGGCCAATCTGGCACCGGTGGCGGTACATCCGGGCTACACCTTTGTCCGGGGCGACATCTGTGACCCGGACGTCGTCGACCAGGTGATGGCTGGTCAGGACGTGGTGGTGCATTTCGCCGCCGAGTCCCATGTGGACCGGTCGATCGAGGGGGCCGGCCCGTTCGTCCGTACCAACGTGATGGGCACGCAGGTGCTCCTGGACGCCGCCCACCAGCACGGCGTCGGCCGCTTCGTCCACGTGTCCACCGACGAGGTGTACGGCTCGATCAGTGAAGGCTCGTGGACCGAGGGATGGCCACTGGCGCCGAACTCCCCGTACTCCGCGTCGAAGGCCGGCTCCGACCTGCTCGCGCTCGCCTACCACCGCACCCACGGCCTGGACGTGGTGGTCACCCGGTGCACCAACAACTACGGGCCGTACCAGTTCCCCGAGAAGGTCATCCCGCTCTTCATCACCCACCTGATCGACGGGAGGACGGTCCCCCTGTACGGAGACGGCCGCAACCTCCGTGACTGGCTGCACGTCTCCGACCACTGCCGGGGCATCGACCTGGTGCTGCAGGGCGGCAGGGCCGGGGAGGTCTACCACATCGGCGGCGGGACCGAGTTGAGCAACCACAAGCTCACCGGCCTGCTGCTGGACGCGGTCGGCGCGGGCTGGGACCGGGTCGAGTACGTGACCGACCGCAAAGGCCACGACCTGCGTTACTCGCTGGACGACAGCAAGATCCGCGAGCAGCTCGGCTACGCCCCGCAGGTCTCCTTCACCGACGGCCTGGCCGCCACGGTCGCCTGGTACCGCACACACCGTTCCTGGTGGGAGCCGCTGAAGGAGAGGGCCGAACCGCGATGACCACGAGCTGGCTGGTGACGGGCGCACACGGGCTCCTCGGCCAGGACGTGCTGGCCGAGCTCGCCGGCGATCCGGACGCCACGGTGACGGGACTGGGCCGTGACCAGCTCGACATCACGGACCCGGCAGCCGCGCGCGCGGCCGTCGCCGGTCACGGAGTGGTCGTCAACTGCGCCGCCTGGACGGACGTCGACGGCGCCGAGCGGTCCGAGGCGGCGGCCACAGCCGTGAACGGCACGGGCGTCCGCCACCTCGCACGCGCCTGCGCGGACAGCGGCGCACTCCTGCTGCACATCTCCACCGACTACGTGTTCCCGGGCGATTCCCGTCGACCGTATCCGGAAGACGCACCGACGGATCCCGTCAACGCGTACGGACGGAGCAAACTGGCAGGGGAGCGGGCAGTCGTCGAGCTGCTGCCCCGTGCCGGATACATCGTGCGCACCGCCTGGCTCTACGGCGCGCACGGCCCCAACTTCGTGGCCACCATGCTGGAACTCGCCGCCCGGCGCGAAACCTTGGACGTGGTGGCCGACCAGCACGGTCAGCCGACCTGGTCCCGTGCGCTCGCCCGGCAGTTGGCGGCCCTCGGCCGTGCCGCCCTGGCCGGTCGGGCCCCGGCGGGCATTTACCACGGCACGGCGGCCGGTCACACCACCTGGTGCGGCCTGGCGCGTGAGACCTTCCGTCTCAGTGGCCTCGATTCCGAGCGGATCCGCCCGGTCGGCTCGGAGAAGTTCCCGCGTCCGGCAACCCGTCCGGCGTTCGGTGTACTCGGCCACGGCAACTGGCTGCGGGCCGGCCTCGCGTCCCTTCCCCGCTGGGACGATCAGCTGACGGCGGCCCTGAAGACGCCCGCCTTCGCAGCTCTGGCCGTCGCGGCGCGCACGGCCGGCGGACGCCTGGCGACCTGAGGGAGGGCGTGGCGACGACCGAGACGGAACGGCCCAGAACGTGACGAGGCGCCCGGCGGAACCTGACCCCGCCGGGCGCCTCGTCACGCAGGGTCCTAGACCAGCAGCGGTCCGCCGCACCGGGCGGCCCCCTCCTTCATCGCGATGAGGTTGGCGACCACGTACGAGATGTCGTTCTGGGAGTGCCATTCGGTCGGGAAGTAGGTGACCAGCCGTGACATCTGGAACTGGGCATCCAGGTCGGGCACGAAGGCACGGTACTCGTTGTCCGTGTAGTACCAGAACGAGTTCTCGTTGTAGTAGGCGACGTGAGTCGGGTCCTGGTACGCGCCGCGGCCGTCGGAGCTGGGCGTCATGGTGAGGAGCATGCCGCCGGGCGCCAGCAGCCGGTACAGCTCGTTGATCAGCGGCACCTTCCCGGGCACGCGCTCCAGGAACTCGGTCGCCCGCACCAAGCCGACCGATCCGTCGGGCAGGTCCAGCTTCCCGGGCAGGGCCGCGACGAGGTCTACACCCTTTCCCGGGTACTGGTCCACGCCCACGTAGCCGGGCGGCTTCCGGCGGGCCGCGCCGAGGTCCAGCGCGAGCAGTCCGCGCCGTTGGGTCCAGGCGAGGGCGTTGGCCTCGATGTACTTGTCGTACAGGACGACTGTCTCGCGCTGGATGTGTGCGTTGATCTCCGGGTCGAGCTGGGTGTTCGAGGAATGGATCCGCTGGAGGTACAGGCAGCGGTTGATGTGGTGGAAGTCGCCGGCGTGGAAGAGACGGCACATCAGATCCTGGTCGTCCAGGACCGTACGCGTGGCGTCGTACCCGCCGACCTCCTCGTAGGTCTCCTTGCGAAACGCCCGGACATGGTTGGGCGCGTACCAGATGTACGAGACGTTGTGCGGCGTCGCCGCCAGGGAAATGGCCTGCAGCAGCTTGCGGCCGTCGACGTCCACCTCCTCGTACTCCCAGCCGCACGTCTCGTCGAAACGGAGATCCTCCCGCTCGCCTTCCTCGGTGATGTGCGCGGTGTTGCTGTAGACGAAAACGGCTTCGGGGTTCGCGTCGAACGCCTCGCCGAGCTCCGCCAGGCACGCCTTCGCCAGGAGATCGTCGTGGTCGAGTTCCACGAGGATCTCGCCGCGCGCCAGTTCACAGGCCCTGCGCTTCGCCGCTCCGACGCCGCGGATGTCGTCCGCGATCTCCAGACGGACCCTCTCGTCGGGTCGCTCCGGCCGCCACCGGGCGCCGTTGTTGAGCAGGACGATCCACTCCCAGTCCGAACAGGTCTGCGCCTGCAGGGACGCCAGGCACTCATCGAGGAAACGGGGACGGTGGCTGGGGGTGAAGACAGAAAACCTGGGTGTCGCGGTCGACGTCATCTGATGCTCCCTGCTTGGCTCGATGTCGGGGAGGGGCTGACGGAATCCCGGAAATCTTCCGGTACCTGGGAACGCAGCGAGGGATTGGCCGCGACGGCACGCCGGAACTCGTCCCCGGCCTCGTCGGCGCGGCCCTTCTCCGCCAGGAGAAGCCCGAGTTGCATGTGGATCACGGCTGCTTCCGGTTCGGCGGCGACGGCACGCTTCAGGAGTTCCATGGTCCGGTCGGGGTCGCTCGACTTCAGCATCATCGCCTCGCTGAAGAGAGCCGACGTGTATGACGGATCGATCTTCAGAGCCTTGTCGTAGGCGGCACGGGCATCGAGCTTCTTGCCGTTCTGCTGCGCGATGAAGCCCAGGTTGTACCAGGCGAGCTTGTTGTGAGGGTCCAGTTTCAGCAGCCGCCCGTAGGTATTGGCCGCCCCTTCGGAGTCGTTGAGCTGTCGCTGTTGCAGAAGAGCGGTCTGCATAAGCGCGTCGACCTGTTGGTTCTTCGTCCAGATTGCTGGCGCGGTCTTGGAATCCGGGGCCAGGGTCGGATGGGGCTGAATCGCCCAGACGGTCACGCCTGTGGCAATCGCCAGCGTTCCGGCGAGCCCTGCCCACAATCGCCTACGTTTCACTTGGTCACATCTCGCGAATAGTGAGGGACGGATAGATGCGGCTGATTTCCGAATCACCGTCATCTTCGCCGACGTTACGAGGTGGTCCTGATGAGTCGTCATGTGGCAGGCACTTGAGGCTTGCAGACCACCCGAATGTACGCATCAAAGATGAGGTTCGCCGAATCGGACGTCGCGAATCTCGTGCTGTCATCCGGTAATTGGGCCGGCTGTTCGGAATTGCGTCCGCCGACAAGGCCGCCGTCGCGGTTGCGCAGGCCGATGAACACGACTGCCCGGGCCAGCCTCTTTGCGTGGCCGCAAGCACCTGGATACCGTCACGCATCGGTCATTTGTCACCGCGGAGTTGGATGGTATCTGTGAAGCCAACGGTCTGCCTGAACATGATCGTCAAGGATGAAGCCCCGGTGATCCGGCGTTGTCTCGAATCCGTACGGCCCTTGATCGACACCTGGGTCATTCTGGACACGGGTTCGACCGACGGTACCCAGGACGTCATCCGAGACGTCTACAGCGATCTGCCCGGCGAACTGCACGAACGGCCCTGGAAGGGGTTTGACGGGAGCCGCACCGAGGCGATCGAACTCGCCCGCGCGGGCGCGGACTACCTGCTCTTCATGGACGCCGACGACGTCATGGAGGTGGGTTCCGGCTTCCGCATGCCGGAGCTGACGCTCGACGCCTACAGGGTCGCCGTGCACGAAGGGCCCAGCATCCACTCGCGCCGCGCTCTGGTCTCAACGCGGCCGCCGTGGCGGTACGTCGGCGTCCTGCACGAGTACCTCGACTGCGGCTCGGGGACCACCTCCGGGACTCTCGAAGGTATCAACATCCTCATCGTGGGCGGCGGGGCACGCGGCAGGGGGGTGGGCCTGCGGGAGAAGTACCTGCGCGATGCGGAGACCCTCCAGCAAGGCCTGATCAAGGAGCCTGACAACGCCCGTTACGTCTTCTACCTCGCCCAGAGCCTGAGCAACGCCGGTGAGCTGGAGAAGGCCCTCGAAGCCTATGACCGCCGGGTGGCCATGGACGGTTGGGCCGAGGAGGGCTTCGTCGCCCACCTCTCGGCCGCACGGCTCGCGGAAGCGCTTGAGCGGCCGCAGGCCGAGGTGATGGACCGCTACCTTCGTGCGCACGAGAGCCGCCCCTCACGCGCCGAAGCGCTCGGCGACCTCGCGCGCCTGTGCCGTGTCAACGGCGGGCGCTGGCCGCTCGCCTACATGTTCGCGCGGCAGGCGGCGCGGATCCCGTATCCGAGCGACCACATGCGCGTCGAGTCCAGCTGGTACGACTGGCGCGCACTCGACGAACTGGCGGTGTCCGCGTATTGGGTCGGAGAGCACGAGGAGGCGAAGAGTTGCTTCGAACGCCTCCTCAACGGCGGCAAGTTGCCCGCCGAACATCGAGAGCGTCTGACCCAGAACCTTGAGTTCGCACAACGCGAACTCGGCTCGAAGGAGCCCGTAGGAGTTTGACACGGCGTGAGCCCGGACGGTGCGAGCCTGGGCTGCAGGCCGTCGAATGCGCCCACCGTGCTGTCGCATGGCGCCCGGTCCGCGCGTCGCTGCGGGTGCGCGCGGACCGGGGCCGTACGGGGGAGCCCGGGGGCTCGGTGCGACGCGAATTTCGGATCGATCTTCAGCGCCTTGTCGCAGGCCGCACGAGCATCGGCCGTTCTGCCCTCCTGCTGTGCGATGACCCCGGGTTGTACCAGGCGAAGGGTTGCGCGGGTTCAGTTCCAGCACCTTGCTTGTAGGTCTGGGCCGCCCTGCCGGAGTCTTGGCGCTCCTGCTGCCGAATGCCGGCCTGAACATCGCCGCCAGCTGCTCCTACGTGGTCCGCCCCGAGCGGGTCGTCATCCCGCGCGGCACCCTCGACCCCTCCGTCCTGCCGCCGGAGCTGCTCACGCTGGCCCGCGCCGCGTTCGGCCCCGGCGTCCTCGCCCCCGCCGCCCGGCCTCCCGCGGAGGCCTGGCTGCGCGCCCTGAACAAGGAGCGCTCCCAGGTACGGATCTGCCCGAGCCGCCCGCTGCACGCGTACGGTTCCCATCTGACGTCCTGCCCGTGGTGCACCCGGGTGGCGACCACGGGCCACGACGTGTTCGACGGGCCCGCGCCGCCCCCGCTGCCGGACCCGCCGCCGCGGGAGGAGGAGCGGCCGGGCGGAGGTCTGCGCTCGGCGCTGAAGGTCGCCGTGGTGGTCGCGCTGGTGGTGGTCCTGGCGATCCTCGCGAAGCAACTCGGCGGCGGTTGATCACTGTGGGCGGCCGCGGTCCTCCAGGTAGCGCGTGTGCGACTCCTGGCGCCGGGCCTCGACCTCCCGCAGGGCCGCCGCGAGCCGGTCCGCCTCCTCGTGCAGCAGGGTGAGCTGGCGCTCCAGGTGGCGCTCCGGCGGTTCGGTGCCGGGCGTCAGCCGGGTCCACCACCGGGTCCGTACGAAGGTGTCGACGGCCTCGGGAATGTCCTGCCGTACGGCACGGGACAGCGCGTGCAGGCACTCCGGGTCCTGTGCGAGCACCTCGGCGATCCAGCCGGGATCCAGCAGCGCGGTCAAAAGCTCGGTCAGTTCGGTGAGCCGACCCGCCGCCGGGGGCAGTTCCACACCGCCCAGATACTCCCGCAGACGGCCGAAGTCGCCACGTAGCTCCTCCAGTTGGGCCGAGGGATCCGGGAAGTCCGGCAGCGGCGGCCGCTCCGGCGGGGCGATCAGGGCGCCCGCGCCGTACAGCCCCGCGACGACGACGGGCCAGTACGGGCCCGCGACCCCCGCGAAGGTGAGGGCCAGACCGACGAGCCCGCAGGCGCTGCCGGTGAGGTTCTTGCGGGACTCCAGATACCTCAGCGGGTTCTTATTGGTAGCCACGGATCTCCTCGAAGGCGCCGTCGAGCGAACCCCTGCGGGCGTCGAAGAGGCGGCCGCCGGTCAGGTCGGCGATGTGCTGGAGCTCGCCCCGGTCGGAGTCGCCGAACAGGATCGGGAAGACCGGGATCTCCTTCTGCCCGCCCGGCAGCCGACCGTAGAAGCCGTCGAAGTCCTCGGGGTCGGCGCCGCTCGTGTTCTCGCCGTCCGTCATCAGCACGATCGACGTGAACGTGTCGCCGCCCGCGCCCAGATGCTCGTACGCCTTCTCCAGCGACGTGTAGATCGCGGTGTTGCCGGAGGCGCTGAGGGCCTCGGTGTCCTCGCGGATGCCGTCGAGACCGGCCCCCGGGTCCTCGGGCCGCACCACGTGCGTGTGGACGCTCTTGACCTTCGAGCCGAACGGCATCAGCGTCACCTCCTCGCGGTCGCGGAAGTCGCCCGTCAGCCCGGTGAGCGCCTTCTTCAGCCGGTCGAGCCGGCCGCCGCCCATCGAGCCGGAGGTGTCGAGGACGTACACGGTCCGGGAGGGCCGGCGGAGTTTGTTCTCGTAGGAGTCCAGGAGGTGGTCGGCGACGGACCGGCTGCCGGGGAAGGGGAGTTCACGCCGGCGGCCGGTGTCGAGGCCGGCCGCCGGGGCGACGGAGGCGACGACCGGGCGGCGGCGCGTCCGCTGCGTGATCTCCCGCTGCACGGCCGGAGCGCGCAGCGCCTCGGTGAGGCGGCGGACACTCTCGCGGGTGTCCTTGCTGGAGGAGGCGAGCGAGGAGAGCGGGTAGTCGGCGGTCACCACGCCGTCGCGCGGGCGGATGACCGTCAGCCCCTTCATGCCCTTGAGGATCGACTCGTAGTTGAGCAGGGCGTCCACGGTGCCGCGCCGCTCGTACGCCGTCGCCAGCCAGCCCGAGGACCCCGACGTCAGCTTCTGCCCCTTGAAGAACTCCTTCAGGCGCCCGGTCGCCTTCGCCACGTCCGCGTCGGTGAGCGCCGCCTGCGCCCCGGACAGCCCCGAGGCCACCGAGATCAGCGTGGAGAAACCGGAGTTGGAGCGGGCCGGGTCGGTCATGCCGTAGGTCAGCTTCCCGTCCGCGACGGCCTTCTCGACCTGCGACCAGGTGACGTCCTCCGGCTTCCAGCCCAGCGCGCTCACGGTCGCGGGCTTCACCCCGATCGCCACCGGGCTCGACATGATCGGCGTCTGGGAGACGACCTGCTTCGCCGCTTCGGGGCGCAGCCGCAGATAGTCGTCGGACGACAGCCACAGCGCGTCGTACGCGCCGTCCACCTTGCCCTTCGCGAGCAGGTCGACGGCGGAGAGGGTGCCCATGTAGGTGGGGCGGACCTTGATACCGGTGTCCTTGCGGACCTGTTCGAGGATCGGCGCCATGTCGCTGAGCTCGCTGGAGGCGAGGACGCGCAGGGTGCCGGGTTCGGGGGCGTTGCTGTCGGACCCCTGCTTCTGGTCCTGCGCCGTGCAGCCGGTGACCGCGGCGGCGGCCGTGACGGCGAGCAGGGACACGACGGCGTAGGCCGTACGACGTCTCACGCGGAGCCCCCTTCCAGGGCGCCCTGCGAGCGGCTGCGCTCCAAGTAGGCACTGGCGTGCTGGAGTTCGGAGGTGAGGGACTCGACCGTTGCGGCCATGGACTCGGTCGCCCGGACCTTGTACGTGTCGATGGCGTCGAGCGTGCGGTAGATCTGCTGGAAGGCGGTGCGCAGGGTCTCCGCGCCGACGGCCGGGTCGGCGGCGATGCGCTGGATCTCCCCGCTCTGGGTGGCGAGCATCTCGGCGTTGCCGCGGATCAGGTCCTCGGTCGTGCCGCGCAGCGCGTTGACCTGGTCGACGACCTTGCGCTGGTTCTCCAGGGCGGAGGCCAGCATCACGGAGATGCGCAGCGCGGACACCGTGGTGGTGGCGGCGCGGTCGACGCCCTTGATGAGCTCGTCGTTGTTGCGCCGGACCACGTCCATGGCCAGATAGCCCTGCGCGCACACCGCGAGCTGGGTCAGCAGGTCCTGGTGCTTCTGCCGGACGGGGAAGAGGACGTCGGCGCGCAGGGTGTCGGCCTGCGCGGGGTCCACTGCCTCGGCGGCGCCGATGCGCTCCTCGACCGCGGTGTCCAGGGCCTGGGTGAGGACGACGTACTCCTGGAGCTTGCCCATCGTCTCCCAGAGCCGGACGCGCTCCGTCTGCATCGCGGCGTTGTCGCGGCGCAGTTCGTCCTGGCCGCCGCGCAGCGAGCCCACGATCTTGTTCAGGGTGGCCTGCGAGGAGGCGTACTTGGCGACGTGGTCCCGCAGCTTGTTGCCGCCGGGCAGCTTGGACAGGAACTTCCGCCCCTTGCTCGCGGGCAGGTCGCGCGGGTCCAGGTCCTCGACCACACGGCGGAGTTCGACCAGCGAGCCCGCCACGTGCGACTGGGCGTCCCCGCCCTTGTCGGGCAGGCTGCGCAGGGTGCGCTCCAGCATGCGGTTGGACTGCGCGGCGGCGCCTCGCATCTCGCTCGCGCCGAGGCCCGCGATCTCTCCGACCTTGCCCGCGAACTCGGGCGAGCGGGCGTCGAGGGCGGCGAGAGCGCCGACGTACTCGGCGGCCCGGCGGGCCATCTCGTCCTGCACGGACGGGTCGACGGGCACCAGCCCGCCTGCCTTCTCACGGGGCACGGGCGCGACGGCCTCGGGCGGTGTGAGGGTGAAGGTGTCTTCGGTCGTCACTTGCTTTTCCCCCTAGTTCCCGGCCCGGCGCGCCATCTCGTGCAGCACCTTGTAGGCGGGCACGGGCGCTTGCCGGACGCCGGTCAGCTTCTGGTTGAGAAAGGTGGAGTGGGCGGCGGTGGCCGCCGTGAACTCCCCGGTCGCGCCCTGCGGCCGGAACCCGTGCCTGACGGCGAGCCTGCGCAGGGCCGGGTCACTGCTGAGGAGCTCACCGAGCGCGCGGCCCTCGGGAGTGAGGGGTACGACGGTGTGGTCGCTGTTCGCCGTGGTGTCCGGGTAGAGGACGGTGAGGTCACCGACGTCCTGGCCCTGGTTGAGCAGCGCGGCGACCTGCGACTCGTACACGAGCACGAGCGGGTTCCCGGCCCCGCTGATGAAGTCACGGAACGCCGCGTCCGTGCTGGACTGCTGGGCGCCCTGCACGCTGACGAGCTTGTGCATGAGGGGCGCGGTGCGTCCGACGGCGGCGGCGCTGGACGCGACCCGGCCGCCGTCGGCGACGTACGAGGCGGCGGCGAGGTAGAGCGCGCCGGAGTTGGAGGTGTTCGGATCGGTGCTGGCGATGAAGAGCGTGCCGGTCAACTCGCCGTGCGCCGCGGCCCCCTTGAGCTGCTGCCAGGTCCGGTCCTGCCCGGCGGCCTTGAGGTACGCGGCCATCCTGAGCGTGCCGGTGCCCTTGCCGACGATCGCGAGCCCGTTCGCCGCCAGGACCTCGGCGGCGCTGCGGTGCGCGACGACCACGAGGGGCGAGTAGAACGGGCGCGGCAGCGGCTGCCGTACGTGGTACTTGGCGGCCAGCTCGTCGGCCGGGGCCTGGCTGGAGGGGAAGGCGAAGTCGTACCCCTTGAGGTCCAGGCCGTCCATGGCCCAGGACCCGGAGGTCTCCGTCTTCACGGTGAAGCCCTTGGCAGCCAGGGCCTTCACCACGTCGGGATCGGCGAAGAACTCCGCCTTCTCCGATCCGATCACTCCTTGCACGGTCTTCGTTGCCGTGCCCTTGTCCTGACCTTCGCGGCCCCCGATGACGGCTGCTACCACGCCGCCGATCAACAGGACCGCCAGGACGATTCCCGCGATGCGTCTCACATCGAGGAGAGTGCTCCCGGAACCCGACATTCCCGGCCGCGCCGGGTGAACGGAGGGTGTCCGACCGATCCCGGTATGCAACCGGAACGGCGGCCTCCTGCTGTGGGTGTCACCAGGTGGAGGGCGCGGGGCCTCACCAGGGGAGGGTGCCTCCGTTCTCCACGAAGGCGCCGCTCGGCGCGTCCGCGCCCGCTGCGGCGGTGGCGACGATGATCTCCGCGCCCTCCTCGACGCTCAAGGTCCCCGCGTGGCCGTTGAGGTCGGTCGCGGTGAAGCCCGGGTTGACGGCACTGATCCGGATCTCCGGGTGCGCCTTCGCGTACAGCACCGTCAGCATGTTCAGCGCCGCCTTCGAGGAGTTGTACGCGAGCGCTGGGACCCAGGAGGAGAGCAGGGAACGGCTGTCGGGGTGGGCGTTGATGGTGAGCGAGCCCAGGGAGCTGCTGACGTTGACGACGACGGGGGCCTCCGCCTTTCGCAGCAGGGGGAGGAAGGCGTGCAGGGTGCGGACGGGGCCGAAGACGTTCGTGTCGTAGACCCGTTGCAGGTCCGGACCCGTCAACTCCTGAACAGGTTTGGCGGGTTGGTTGATGCCCGCGTTGTTGACGAGGACGTCGACGTGCCCGGCCTCCTCGCGGAGGCGGTCCGCGGCGGCCTGCACGGACGCGTCGTCGGTGACGTCGAGGAGCAGGGCCCGGGCGCCCAGCGCGCCGGCGGCCTCCTTGCCCCGCCGGGCGTCACGGGCGCCGACGTAGACGGTGTGGCCCCGCTCGACGAGGCGGCGGGCGGTCTCGTATCCGATGCCCTTGTTGGCACCGGTGATCACGGTGATGGTCATGTGTCCCACGGTGCGCGCCGCCCGGGCGGACAGACAGAGCCCTCCGCGTCGGGGGGACTGGCAGTACCAGGCTGTGGCGGCGCCGGGGGAGCACCATGGAGGGGTGAGCCAACGAGACCCTCGGGACCATCGCGAGCACGGAGAGCTCGGTATCGCGCTGCGGTACTGGCGCGACCGGACCACACCACAGGAGGCCGGGCTGCCGAGGGGCGGCGCGCGGCGGGCGCCCGGACTGCGCAGGGAGGAGCTGGCGCAGCTCGCCGGGCTCTCGGTGGACTATGTCACCCGCCTCGAACAGGGCCGCGCCACCGCCCCCTCCGACCAGGTGGTCGGCGCGCTCGCCCGCGCCCTGCGCCTGTCGGAGCCCGAGCGCGACCACCTCTACCGGCTGGCCGGGCAGGCCCCGCCCGCGGCCGGACACATCTCGCAGCACATCCCGCCGAGCGTGCAGCGCCTCCTGGACCAGCTGAGCCAGTCCCCGATCGGGGTCCACGACGCGGCGTACAACCTCATCTCGTGGAACCCGCTGTGGGCCGCGCTGGCGGGGGACCCGTCCGGGTGGCGCGGGCGGGAACGCAACTACGTGTGGCGGCAGTTCACGGGTCTGCCCAGCAGGACCACGCACACCCCGGAGCAGGAGCAGAGGCTGCGCACGGCCCTGGTGTCGGATCTTCGGTCCGCCACCGCCCGTTATCCCGACGACCGGGGGCTGCGCTCGCTGATCGCGGATCTGCGGCGGGAGAGCGAGGCGTTCCGTGAGCTGTGGGCCTCGCACGCGGTCGGGTTCCACAAGGCCGACACCAAGACGGTCCACCATCCGGAGGTGGGGACGATCCTCCTGGACTGCGACACGCTCGCGGTGCCGGGCGCGGATCTGCGGATCACGATCTGCTCGGCCGCGCCGGGCACGGAGGCGGCAGAGCAACTGGCGCTGCTCGCGACTCTCGGGTTGCAGACGACGGCCGCTGCCCCCGGCTGACCGATGGGTGTGTGGCACCCGGTCCGCACGTCGCTGCGGGTGCGCGCGGACCGGGGCCGTACAGGGGGAGCCCGGGGGCTCGGACGCGGGCTCTCAGCGAGCCGCGAGTGCGCGGGGTTCGGCGGCCGGGGCGTGGGCGTCCATGCGCTCGGCGGCCAGGATCGCGCCCGCCGTGTCCGCGCGGGACGCGGCGACGACGAGG
>NZ_JBEYFS010000080.1:0-46361 GCF_040634475.1 Streptomyces sp. NPDC007095 | reverse complement strand
GTCGCTGGTGATCGAGGAGCTACACTCCCGGGTCGCCCCATGCGGAGCCGGCCATCGCGGCGCGCAGCTCGGCCGGCGAGCCGGTGTGGGACAGCCTCGGCCACGCCGTCGCCAACGCACCCAGTCCGTAGGGGCGCCGCGCGGGCGGGGAGGGGGTCGCGCCCGACAGCGCGCGGGCGTGGTCGTCCACGTTGGCGATCTCGAATCCGGAGGCGAGGAGCCGGATGGCGGTGGCGCCCGCGCGGGGCTGCCATCCGGCGAGCACCCGCAGATGCCACAGAAGCGTCGCCGACACCGCCCGCTGGGCGTCGGCCAGGTCGGCCTCCGAGCCGAGATCGTGCCCGTACGCCGTGGCACCGAGGTACCTGAGCGCGTCGTCGAGTGTCACGGCGCCGGCCACGTCCTGGGCCCCGGCGCCCAGGCACCTGGACAGCATGGCCCTGGACCGCGTCACGCCCGCTACCCACCCGGCGCCCACGGTGGCGGGCCCCCTTCCTGGCGTTCGTCGTCCGGGGCCGTCAATTCCTCGACCAGAGCGTTCACGAGACGGTCCACGAGTGCGGGCGTGCGGAGCTCGATCCGGCGCCGTAGGGCAACGGTGTCGCGCGCGGCGGCCGCGAGCAGCTCCATGGCCTCGGCTTCGGTGGCGTCGCGTATCAGGGCGGCGCTCTGCTCCCGTACGACCGGTGCACGCGCTCGGGCCTGTTCGACGATGTCCTTGGCAGTCCGTTCGGCCGCCCGACGGCGCCGAGCCGCCTCCTCGTCCGCCCGCTCCCGCACGGCCCGCGCCTCGGCCTCGGTCTCTTCCAGGAGTACGAGCGGCGGCTCCAGCTCGGCGGCGAGTTCGGCCGACCGGTCGGCGGGCACTCCTCCCGCGGCGGCCGGACCGGGCAGACCCACCGGCCGGAACCGCATCAGGAAATCCCGGAATCCCGCCACAGCAGCGCTCCTACGAGTCGGTCGCGTCGCTCCCAGTCCAGTGTCCACGTTAGGGAGGAACGCAGCTCGCGGAGTAGGGCCGCCCGTCCCCGGCCGGGGGCCGACCGGCCCTGTGCTCAGCCGTTCCACCGGCGTGAGACTGGTCCTGTAAAGGGTTCGGCCCCGCGCTTCAGGGAGGCTGCCATGAGTGGACTCGAACGTGGTTCCGTGGAGCGGCAGGCGCGGAAGGCCGTGCCCGGACGCGGCTGGAGGCCCGGCGAGGAGAACCGTCAGGACCTGATGCTGCGCTATCTCAGTGCCGTGGCCACCACTTCCGCGGCGCGCGCCGACGAGCAGCCCCCTCGCCCGAAGGGACCGCGACCCGTCCTCGACGAGGACGAGTCGGCCCCCGCCATCCCGCGTGTGCGCGAGGTGATGAGCGTGCCGGCCGTCTCCGTAACGGGCGAAACACCTTTCCTGGAGATCGTCCGGACACTGTCCCGTGAGCACCTCGGCGCCGTGCCCGTGGTCGACGCCGACGACCGGGTGATCGGCGTGGTCTCCGAGTCCGACCTGCTGGCCAAGGCGGCGGCGCAAGTGGCGGTCCCTCACCCCGGCCCGATTCGCCGGCTCCGGGAGCACCGCCTGTACGAGAAGGGCCGCGGGGAGACCGCGGCCACCCTCATGACCTCCCCGGCGATCACGGTCGCTCCCGGCACGACGGTGGCCGACGCCGCTTGGCTGGCCGCGCGTTCGCGCCTGAAGCGGCTACCGGTCGTCGATCACAAGGACCGGTTGGTGGGCGTGGTGAGCCGGATCGACCTGGTACGGGCTCTGGTGCGCGATGACACGAAGATCCGCGAGGAGATCGAGACCCGGATCATCCGGCAGGACTTCCTGCTCGATCCCGACGCCTTCGAGGTGACCGTGGAGAACGGCGTGGTCAGCGTGAGCGGCGAAATGGACGGATCGCTCATCCCGAAGCTGCTCGAATCCATCGAGGAGATCGACGACGTGGTCGAGGTCTCCGAACATCTCACGGCGCACTGACCGAGGGCGGCAGCACCCATGAAGGGTTCGTTCCAGATCGGCCGGGTGTTCGGGGTGCCGCTGCGCATGCACTGGAGCGTGCCGCTGCTGGTGGTTCTCATCGCGTACGGACTGAGGCACGACACGCTGCCCGCGTGGCTTCCCGGCCGGTCGATCACCGTGTACACGTCCATGAGCCTGGCCGGTGCCGTGCTGCTGGTGGCGAGCCTGCTGCTGCACGAGGCCGCGCACGCGGCCACCGCCCGCAGGAACGACGTCCCGGTGGAGGACGTGACCCTGTGGGCCATGGGCGGAATGACCCGCACGGGTAAGCCTGGCACCGCCCCGGTGGCGCTGGCTGTGGCCGCGAGCGGACCCGTGACCAGCCTCCTCATCGGTGGCGTCGCCCTAGCCGCGGGAGCGGGCCTGCACCACGTCTCCGGCTGGGCGGTACCCGCGGCCCTCCTCATCTGGCTGGGCTGGGCCAACCTGCTGCTCGGTGCGCTCAACCTGCTGCCCGCCGTGCCGCTGGACGGGGGGCGGGTGCTGCACGCCGCGCTGTGGTGGCGCACCGGGGAACGCGACCGCGCCGAGCTGGCGGCCGATCGGGGCGGGCAGGTCGTCGGGATGCTGCTGATGGCCGCGGGCTGGCTGGCCTTGCTGCGCGGGGCGAGCGGCGGTCTCTGGCTGGCCTTCGTCGGCCTGTTCATCGCCGTCACCGCCGGCGCCGAACGGCAACGGGCCGTCCTCACCACGGCGCTGCGCGGAGTGCGGGTGGCCGAGGCCATGTCCAGTCCGGTGACCACCGCATCCGACTGGCTGACCGTGGACCGGTTCATCGACGAGGTCGCGGTTCGGGCCCGGCACTCGGCGATACCGCTGCTCGACCTGGACGCCCGCCCCACCGGGATCGTCCAGATGCGCGCGATCGCCACCGTGCCGGCCGACAGCCGGGCGACGGTGCGCGTACGCGACGTGGCCACGCCGCTGTCGCAACTCACCCTGGCCGCCCCGGGCGAACTGCTCAACGACGTCCTCGGACGGGTCCACACGCAGGCCGGGATGCGGATCCTGGTCGTCGACGGCGGGCCCCTCGTGGGGATCGTCACCCCGCACGACCTGATGCGACTGCTCCAGCAGCACACGCTGAGCGACGCCACACGGCGCTCCCTCGGTCAGCTGCCGGGGTGACTCCTCCCTCGGTGATGTCGCCCGGCTCGCGGCCTCCAGCTGCCGGGGTGACTCAGGGGTGCGGCGGCACCGGCGCGGTGGGACTCATCGCCCGGGAACCATCGTCACGGGGCAGTGCGCGTGGTGCAGCACGGCGTGGGCGACGTGGCCCAAGGGCGCGCCGATCGTGTGTGCGGGGCGACGGGCACCGATGACGAGGAGGTCCGCGTGGGCGGACACGTCGACAAGGGCACCGGCCACGGACGGGGCCCGCACGACGTCAACGGTCACCGTGAGGGCGGGGAATTCGTCCCGCAGGGGTCCGACGAGACGGGCGGTGGCGCTCGTCTGCTCCTCGACGATCTCCGTGAGGTCGTCGAGCATCGGCACCATGCTCCCGGCGTACTGGTAGAACGTGTAAGCACTCCACACGCGCAGTGACGCCTTGCGCCGACCAGCTGCCTCCGCCGCGAAGCGAGCCGCGTCGAGGTCCCTCTCGTCACGTACGGCGGCCACTACGACACCCGTCGGGACGGGTTCGAGCGCTCCGCGGACCACGACGAGCGGAACCGTCGCACGGGCGGCGACCCGAAGTCCGACCGAACCCAGCAAGAGCGCGGCGAACCCACCGAGCCCACGCGAACCCACGACGATCATTCCGTTCGCCCCTGCCTCGCCGAGCAGGGCCCGGGCCGCGGAGTCCCGGCTGAGCGTGGAGGTGACACCCAGGTCGGGCACCTGACCGGTGGCCAGCGCGACCGCTTCGTCCAGGATGTCCTGTCCGGCTTCGAGCACCAGCCGGGCCGCGTAGTCGGGCCGGTGCCCGCCCGGGGCGTCGAGGGCGGTGGCGTGCACGATGTGCAGGTCTGTGCCACCGGCAGCGGCTTCGACAGCGGCCCAACGGACCGCGAGTGCGCCGGTCTCGGATCCGTCCGCCCCTACGACGATCGGCACGCGTACGTCAACCATGATCCCTCCTGGGCGCCAGGTCATTCCACCCTGACACCGCCTGCGGACGGCAGGGAGATCCCAGTCGGCCCACGGGCAGGGCCGAAGGTCCCGGTCCGCGAGACCAGCCGTTCGCTGTGACCCCGCCGTGCCAAGGTGTGACGACGGGTATGGAAATCCCCGTACGGACGCCGGGGGACGGAGGCCGCGAGCCGGGCGACATCACCGAGGGGGCGCTGCTCGCCGTTGCGGCGAAGGCCGGTCCGAACCTGGCCGTGGAGGAGGCGACCGGTGTCACGGACACCGTTGCCCTGCTGAGGCTGAGCAAGGCGGGCGTCGACGTCATCGAAACCGCCATCACACCGCGCTCCCTCGCCGCGGGCCGCACGCTCACCGAGACCACGCTCCCCGCGGGCGCCGTCATCGCCACGGTCGTCCGCGACGGACAGCCCAACGTCCCCACCCCCGAGACGCGGCTCCAGCCGGGCGACGAACACTTCGTCGTCTCCCACGCCGCCACCGAACAGGATCCGGATTCAGTGGAGAGATCCGGGCCATACGAAGACCACGGCGAGGATGACTCCCACGTCGAGCAGGACCCCTGCGGCGAGCCGCGGGTGGAACCAGATCGCCTTGAGAGCGAGCCCGCTGGAAGCCGCCACGATCGCGACGCCCGGCCACCAGCCACTGCTCACGGCGGCGCCGGCTCCGGCGACGACGTACAGCAGTACGGTGTACCAGGCGAGTGCCAGCGCCGCGGCCCTGGCGGGCGCGGCGGAGACGTGGGCCGCCGTGAGGGCCCGGGACATCACGTGGCCGCGGCGAGTTCAAGGGTCTGCTCCTGGGCTCGGTCGGCCTCGGAGTGGCGGCTCGAGCACACTGCCCGGAGATCGTGGTCCGCGGCGACAAGGCCGGACTGGAGGGTGCCCATGAGCGGATTCTGCTGGGTGCGGGAGACCCTTCCACCGGCGTGGAGGCGGCGCGGTTCGCCTTCCGCGAGGCCGAGGCACGCAAGTCCGCCCTCGATGTCGTACGCGCATGGCGCCGCCCCTCGGACGAGACGACCCACGATCCCCGGCTCGCCGGGGAACCGGAGGGCCGCCACGAGCACCGGGCATCGGAACTGCTCGACGCCGTGCTCCGCGACGCGGTGGTGGACCACCCGGGCATCCGCGTACACCGGACGACGGTCGAAGGGCCCGCCAGCAAGGTGCTCCTGCACCGCTCCGCGGCCGCGGACCTCGTCGTCGTCGGGGCCCAGCGCAGGCACGGCCACTTCTGTCAGCTCGGCCGGGTCAGCCACAGCCTGCTGTATCACGCGGACTGCCCGGTGGCGATCGTGCCGCAGAGCGAGTGACGGCGGCCGGGCCCGGACGCCCGGCTCAGGCTCAGGCTCAGGCTCAGGCTCACTGCACGCCTGACCGGCTCAGGCTCAGGCTCACTGCACGCCTGACCGCCGCCATGTGCCCGGTCAGTCGTGCGGGACCACCGCCACCGGGGCGGCGGCATGGTGCAGCACCGCCTGCGTCACCGGTCCGATGTGTGGACCCACCGGCCTACGCCGGTTGCGACGCCCGACCACGACCAGTGCCGCGTCCCGGGAGGCGTCGACCAGGTGGGAGCCCGCGCTGCCGACCACCTCCTGCTCGTTCACCTCGACGCCGGGGAACTTCTCCCGCCACGGCCGCAGTACCTCGATCATGTTGTGCCGGACCTGCGCGCGCAGTTCCGCGTTGAGGTCGAGGTCGAAGGCGCCGCCGTAGCCGTAGGAGGACGGCAGACTCCATCCGTGGACGACGCGAAGGTTCCGCCCGCGCCGAGAAGCGGCTTCGAACGCGAATCCGATCAGGGAACCGTCCGGATGCTCCAGGTCCAGGCCGAGCACGACACCGCCCTTCAGGTGGTCGTCTGCGACACGTTCGCCGGCTCGTACGAGGACGACCGGCCGCTCGGTCCTGGCCACGACGGCGAGTGCCACGGAGCCGACGATGAACCCGGTGACTCCGCCCAGGCCCCGGGACCCGAGCACCAGGAGATCGGCCTCCGCGGCGGCAGCCAGCAGCGCGGTGACGGGCTGCTCCGGGATCCGCTCGGCACAGATGTGCAGGCCGGGGTGGCGTTCGGCAAGCCGGGCGGCGGTCTCCCGCGGCAGGCGCTCGGCCCACTCGCCCCGCGGGTCGTCCACGGGCGGCACGGAGACGCCCGCGAGCGGGGAGTACATGTAGGGCTGCCACTGCCAGGCGTGCACGAGGCGCAGGGGCGCGTCGCGCAGCAGGGCCTCGTGAGCGGCCCAGTCCGCCGCCGCGAGACTCTCGGGCGAACCGTCCAGACCGACGGTGACGTTGCGGGACATGTGCGGACCTCCTCAAGGGGATGCGACTCAGTCTCCGGGTGGCAGGCCCACGTCAGGAGGGGCCGCAGGTCCCGGCCCGGGGCCGAACGGCCCGTCCGCACGTGCCCCGTTCCGCCGCGAGGGTCGGTTCACACGATCACGACCGGGCAGTGGGAGTGATGCAGCAGGGCGGTGGTGACCGGGCCGGGTCGCGGGCCGATGTGGTGGGGGTGACCGTGGGCACCGACGACTACGACGGCGGCTTCGCGGGTCGCCTCCAGCAGCGAGTGCACCCTGCCGGAGTCGAACGTGCGGAGCACCACTTCGACTTGGGGATAGCGCTGCCGCAGCCCGGCAACCGCACGGCGCGGTACAGCCTGTTCGGTCGGTACTCGCACGACGGCATCGTCCCGCGCCCGATCCGCGGGAATCAGGGCCGTTGGCGCGGGCGCCGGGCGTCGAGAGGCCACGGCGTCCAGCACACTCAGCCGGACCCCGCGGCGCGCCGCCTCCGCGAAGGCGTATGCCGCGGCATCCGCGTCGGCGTCGCCTTCCATGCCGAGCAACACCTCACCGCGGCGGGCGGACCGGTGGTTCCCGCGTACGACGAGCAGCGGACCGCACGTCCGCGCGGCCAGCCGCAGGCTCACCGAGCCGAACACTAAGCCGGCGACACCGCCGAGCCCTCGTGTACCGACCACGGTGAGCTCGGCGCCCCGACCGTGCTGAACCAGTGCCTGGACCGGTCCGCCCTCGAAGGCGGAGGCCGTGACAGGCAGGCCGGGGTGCCGCTCGCGCACCCGGGCAGCCGCGGACGCCAGTACCGGCCCGGCCTCGTCGAGGTCGGGCACGGCGTACACGATGTCCAGCAGGGCGCCGCGCAGCACCGCTTCCTCGGCGGCCCGGTCCAGCGCCCGCACGGCGATGAGCGTGCCGTCCACGCCGACGGTCACATGACGGGTGGTCATGTCTGTCCCTCCCCTTGGTCGGTGTTGTCTAGTGCCGCAACAGGCAACGTTCGCCCCGTCGCGACGCCCGGCACGCACTCTCGCCGCACCGGCCGAAAGCCCAAGTACGTCCAGTACGAGGACTTCCGGCCGGCACGCCGAGAGCACGCACCGGACGCCGCTCCTTGACGGGCAAACGTTGCCTGCCGCGGCACTAGGTGGCCGCGGACGCCCCGTCGGCCCGGTTCGACAGTGCCGCGCGGCCTGCTTCCAGGCGGGCGGCGGGAACGCGGAACGGCGAGCAGGAGACGTAGTCGAGGCCGGTGTCGTGGAAGAAGTGGATGGAGTCCGGGTCGCCGCCGTGTTCGCCGCAGACGCCGATCTTCAGGGTCGGGTTCGTCGCGCGGCCCTCCTCGACGGCGATCCGGACCAGTCGGCCGACGCCGTCCCGGTCGAGTGTCTCGAAGGGCGAGGTGGCGAAGATGCCCTGGGCGAGATAGGCGGGGAAGAAGGACGCCTCGACGTCGTCGCGGGACAGTCCCCACGCCGTCTGCGTCAAGTCGTTGGTGCCGAAGGAGAAGAAGTCGGCGGCCTCCGCGATCCGGCCGGCGGTCAGCGCCGCACGGGGCAGTTCGATCATCGTGCCGATGGGGCAGTCGACCGTGAGTCCGGACGACTTCGACACCTCGGCGAGCACGCGCTCCGCAGCCGCCCGTACGATCCGCAGCTCCTCCACCGTGCCGACCAGCGGAACCATGATCTCGGCCCGGGGGTCTCCCCCGTCCCGCAGCCGCTCCACGACGGCTTCGGCGATCGCCCGTACCTGCATCTCGACCAGTCCCGGGACGACGAGTCCGAGGCGCACGCCGCGCAGCCCGAGCATCGGGTTGCTCTCGTGCGTGCGCTCCACGGCGGCCAGCAGGCGCCGGTCGTGCGCGGTGGGGTGGGTGGCGACACGGACGGCGAGTTCGGTGAGGTCGGGCAGGAACTCGTGCAGTGGTGGGTCGATCAGACGGATCGTCACCGGCAGCCCGTCCATCGCGGCCAGGATGCCGGCGAAGTCGGCCCGCTGGAGCGGCAGCAGCGCGTCCAGGGCGGCGCGCCGCCCGGTCTCGTCCTCGGCGAGGATCATCGCTTCTACCAGACTGCGACGCTCGCCGAGGAACATGTGCTCGGTGCGGCACAGTCCGATCCCCTCGGCTCCGTAGCGGCGGGCGCGGGCCGCGTCCTCGGGGGTGTCGGCGTTGGCGCGCACCCCCAGGCGGCGCACGGAGTCGGCGTGTTCGAGGGTGCGGGCCACGGCGGCGGTCAATGCCCCGTCGCGGTCCCCGGTGTCCAGGAAGTGGCCCACCGACGAGTCGGTCAGCGGCAGTGCCCCGAGGTGGACCGTGCCCGCCGTGCCGTCCACGGAGATCACCGTGCCTTCGGCGAGCACGGTCCGGTCGGGGGCGGTGAGCGTCCGTGCCTCGACGTCCACCGTCAGTTCCTCGGCGCCGCACACGCACACCTTGCCCATGCCCCGCGCCACGACGGCCGCGTGGCTGGTCTTGCCGCCACGGCTGGTGAGGACGGCCTCGGCCGCGACCATTCCCGGCAGGTCGTCGGGGGTGGTCTCCCGGCGTACGAGGACCACCCTCTCCCCCGTCGCGGCGCGCCGCACCGCCTCGGCCGAGTCGAAGACGATCGCTCCGACAGCGGCTCCGGGGGACGCAGGGACGCCGTGGGCGAGCGGCTTCGTCTCGGCGTGTGCTTCGAAGCGGGGGAACATCAGGCGGGCGAGCTGCGCGCCCGAGACCCGGGCGAGCGCTTCGTCCTCGCCGATCAGTTCCTCGTCGACGAGTGCCTCGGCGATACGGAAGGCGGCCTCGGCGGTGCGCTTGCCGACCCGGGTCTGGAGCATCCAGAGCGTGCCTCGCTCGATGGTGAACTCGATGTCACACAGGTCGCGGTAGTGGTGCTCCAACGTGCCCATGTGGTCGCTGAGTTGCCGGTACGAGGGCGGGTCGAGCCGTTCCAGTTCGGCGAGTGGCACGGCGTTGCGGATGCCGGCGACGACGTCCTCGCCCTGGGCGTCCTGCAGGTAGTCGCCGTAGACACCACGGGCGCCGGTGGCCGGGTCGCGGGTGAAGGCGACTCCCGTGCCGGAGTCCGGACCGAGGTTGCCGAAGACCATGACCTGGATGTTGACGGCGGTGCCCAGGTCGTCGGGGATGTGTTCGCGACGGCGGTAGAGGCGGGCGCGCTCGCTGTTCCAGGAGCGGAAGACCGCCCGGATCGAGCGGTACAGCTGCGCGCCGGGGTCCTGCGGGAACTCCTCGCCCGTCGCGTCCCGGATCACCTGCTTGTAGTCCTCGACGAGCCGGGCGGGGTCGTCGGTGCTCCCACGCCGCTCGAACAGTTCCGGGGCGATGCCGAGGACCGTGCGGCCGTACATCTGGAGCAGGCGGCGGTACGAGTCCCACGCGAAGCGCTCGCTGCCGGTGGCCTTGGCGAGTCCGAGGACGGATGCGTCGCCGAGGCCGATGTCCAGGATCGTCTCCATCATCCCGGGCATCGAGAACTTGCTGCCCGAACGCACGGACAGCAGCAGGGGGTTGTCACGGCCGCCCAGCTCGCGACCGGTGCGTCGTTCCAACTCCACCAGCGCGTGCGCGACCTGGGCGGCCAGTTCTCCCGGTTCCTCGCCGGTGGCCAGGTACTCCCGGCAGGCGTCGGTGGTGACGGTGAAGCCGGGCGGTACCGGCAGTCCCAGCCGGGTCATCTCCGCCAGGTTGGCTCCCTTGCCGCCGAGCAGGTCCGTCATGTCACGGCCGCCCTGGGAGAATGCGTACACGTACCTGGTCATCTCTCATCCTCCGGGGGTGTTCAGGCGTGCGGGACGACGGCGACGGGGCAGGGCGCGTGGTGCAGTACGGCGTGCGCGACGGAGCCGAGGTGGGTGCCGAGCCGGGTCTCGCGCACCCGGCGTCCCACCACGAGGAGGGCCGCGCCGGCCGAGGCGTGGATCAGCTCGCCGGCCGCGCGCCCTTCGGTGACGGTCTCGCTCACGGCGACCTCGGGGAACTTCTCGCACCAGGGGCGCAGCGTCGCGACCACGGCGCGTTCGTGCTCGGCGAGCAGTTCGGGGCCGTTCTCGGGGGCGAGCCTGTCGATCGCCGCGTAGGCGGGCGGAGGGCTGAAGGCATGGACCACGCGGAGCGGGGTGGCACGGCGTCGGGCGGCGTCGAAGGCGAACTCGATCAGTTCGTCGCAGGGCCGGGCCGTGTCGAGGCCGAGCACGACGTCGCGGTACGGGGTCTCGGGTATCTCGTCGGGCGAGATTCCGTCCACCGCCGAGAAGTGCTCGTCGGCGGTGCACTCCCCCGCCCGCACCAGCACCACGGGGCGCGGTGACCTGGCGACCACCCGCTGTGACACCGATCCGGTCAGGAAGCCCGCGACGCCGCTGATCCCGCGCGAGCCGAGGACCAGCAGCTCGGCCTCTTCGGCCGCCGCGAGCAGGGCCCCGACCGGTGCGTCGGCGACCGAGTGGGTGATGACCTGCAGGCCGAAGTGCGCGGCGCGCATGCTGTCCGACGCCTGCGCCAGCATGTCCTCGGCCCAGGACCGCTGCGACATGTCCGCGGGGACGCTCGGGGCCGGCCGCGGCTGCCACTCCCAGGCGTGCACCAGGCGCAGTGCCGTGCCTCGGCGCATGGCTTCCCTGGCCGCCCAGTGCGCGGCGGCCAGGCCTTCGGGAGAACCGTCGATCCCCGCGGCGACGTGTCGAAGCATGGTCCGCACCTCCTGCGTGCATGCCGGTGGATTCCTCTTCTGCCATCGAGCCTGATACCGGGCCGTGCTCGGGTGCAGGGGCCGGGCAGGCCCTTCCGAGGGGCCCTTCGGCCCATGGTGGAAGGGCGGCCCGGAGAAGAGATTGGAGGTGGCAGGGTCGCGCTCCTGGAAGAGGAGCTCGAGGAAGAGGACACGATCATGAACGCTTCCCCCACTTCCAGCATGCTGCGGGCATTGCCCGCCGAGCACGGCGAGCGGCTGATGCACATCGCCCGGGAGGTGTCGTTCCCGCTGGGAACGCGTCTGTTCGAGGAGGGCCGGCGAGCGGACCGGTTCTGGATCATCCGTACCGGCACGGTGGCTCTCGACATGCGCGTGCCCGGCCGCCGCGCGGCCGTCATCGAGAGCGTCGGGCACAACGAACTCGTCGGCTGGTCCTGGCTGTTCGGACCGCACACCTGGCACCTGGGCGCGGAGGCCACGAGTCCGGTGCGCGCGTACGAGTTCGACGCCGAAGCCGTCCGCGAGATGTGTCGGGCCGATCCGGCGCTGGGCATGGCCGTCAGCCAGTGGGTGGGAGACACGGTCGCCCGCCGTCTGCGGTCGGCCAGGACCCGGCTGTTGGACATGTACGCGCCCTACGGCAGCGGAAGTCTCAGTTGACCACGTCGCAATCCACCGAGGAGTCACCGTGCACGGCACCCCGCACATCGTCAGCGACGTGATGACCCACACCGTCGCCGCCATCGGCCGCAAGGCCAACTTCAAGGAGATCGTGCAGTTGATGGAGCAGTGGAAGGTCAGTGCGCTGCCCGTCCTGGAGGGCGAGGGCCGGGTGATCGGGGTGGTCTCCGAGGCCGATCTGCTCCCCAAGGAGGAGTTCCGCGACGGTGATCCGGACCGGTACACGCAGTTGCGGAGGCTTCCCGATCTCGCCAAGGCCGGCGCCGTGACCGCCGAGGACCTGATGACGGCCCCGGCCGTCACCGTCCGGGCGAACGCGACTCTGGCGCAGGCCGCACGCGCCATGGCGCACGCCAAGGTCAAGCGGCTCCCCGTCGTCGACGACATGGGCCTGCTCGAAGGCGTCGTCAGCCGCGGCGACCTGCTGAAGGTGTTCCTGCGGGACGACGAGGACATCGCCGAGGAGGTGCGCCGCGAGGTGGTGTCGTATCTGTTCCGTGCACCGTTGTCACCCGTGCGGGTACAGGTGCACGATGGGGTCGTCACCCTCGCCGGGCGTGTCAGGGACACCTCGTTGGTGCCCGTGGCCGCGCGCCTGGTGCGGGCCGTCGAAGGTGTGGTGGACGTGGAGTTCGAGCTCACGGGGCCGTCCGGACAGCCGGAGCGGTGACCGGAGGTCGCTTCCAGGACCGCTCTCAAGTTGGGCCGGTCGGCCCTAGTGCGTTCGGCCCCGGAGCGTGATGATCGTCGTCTCAACCCGCTCGTGGTCCGCAGTCCACCACTGAAACTGAACAAGGGGTCGTCATGGCCGAGGCGCGCACCTTCACGGAACAGAACCCCATCCGGGTCTTCCTGCTGGACGACCACGAGGTGGTGCGCCGCGGTCTGACCGATCTCCTGGACGCCGAGCCGGACATCTCGGTGGTCGGCGACGCGGGCAGCGTCGAGCACGCGCTGGTGCGCGGCCCCGCGCTGCGGCCGCACGTGGCCGTCCTGGACGTACGGCTGCCGGACGGCGACGGGATCAGCGTCTGCCGGGAGCTGCGGAACCAGATGCCGGAGCTGGCCTGTCTGATGCTGACGTCGTTCGACGACGAGGAGGCCCTGCTCGACGCGATCATGGCCGGAGCCTCGGGGTACGTGCTCAAGCAGATCAAGGGCTCCGACCTGGTCGCGGCGGTCCGCACCGTGGCTTCCGGCCAGTCGATGCTGGACCCCACGACGACGGCCCGGCTGATGCGGTCGCTGCGCGCGGACCCCACCGAGGCCCCGGCACTCGCTCCCGAACTCGCCGGCCTCTCGCCCCGCGAGCGCGACATCCTCGCGCTGATCGGGGACGGGCTCACCAACCGGGAGATCGGCAAGAGGCTCTATCTGTCCGAGAAGACGGTGAAGAACCACATCTCCCGGCTGCTGGCCAAACTAGGCGTCCAGCGCAGGGTCCAGGCGGCGGTCCTGGCCAGCCAGTTGGAGCACCCCGACACCGCCGACCACCAGACTCGCTGACCCCGGGAGTGCCCTTCAGGGGCGCTGCGACCTGAGCGACCAGCCCCCGCCACCGGCAGCCGCCGGACACCGGACGCACAGGTCACCGGCAGTCTCAGCCATTCGCCGGACCGGGCCCCGGTCCGGCGCCGGGTGCGCCCACCGGTACCCGCCACACCAGCCGTGTGCCGCCGCCCTCGGGCCGTTCGCCGAGGGTCAGTACGCCCCCGAGGGCGACGGCCCGCTCGTCCATGTTCTTCAGCCCGCTGCGCCGTACGTCACCCGACACCCCGCAGCCGTCGTCCGTCACGGTGAGCGTCAACTCACCCCCGGCGCATTGGAGTCGGACGTCCACGGCATGCGCTCCGGAGTGCCGGACCGCATTGCTCAGCGCCTCACCGAGCACCGCGACGGCGTGGTCGGCGATGTCGCCGGGGACATCGGTCTCGACGAGCCCCTCGATCCGTAGCGCGGGCGGGAACCCGAACGACGTGGTCGAGGCCGTGACCGCTTCGGAGACCCGGCCACGCAGACCGTTGCCCTCCCTGCCGACCCCACCGTGCGTCCGCAGCCCGAAGATCGTGGACCGGATGATCTTGATGGTGTCGTCGAGGTCGTCGACGGTCCGCGTCAGTCGCTCCATTCCCTCGGCGTGTTCCATGAAGCGCTGGGCGCTCTGCAGTGTCATGCCGGCCGCGAAGAGCCGCTGGATGGCGAGGTCGTGCAGGTCCCGGGCGATGCGGTCGCGGTCCTGGAGCAGCGCGATCTGTTCCGCGTCCCGCCGTCGCTCGGCCAGCTCCAGCGCCAGTGCGGCCTGGTCGGCGAACCCGAGCAGCGGTCCGGTGTCCGCGTCTCCGAAGGGTGCGCCGCCCTGGACCCGCCCGAGCAGCAGCACACCCCGGGCCTTCCCGCTGGTACCGAGCGGCACCGCGACGACGGGTCCGAGCCCGGCCCACTGGGCTTCGCCCTCGCCCGCGCGCGCATCGTGTGCGATGTCGGCGCTGACCACAGGCTCCGCGGAGCTCAGCGCGGCTCCGACGAAGCCGTCCCGGGTCGACATCACCAGGCCGCCGCGCTGCTCCGCGCCGAGCCCGACGGCCAGCGCGGGCCGCAGCGCCTCCTCGCCCTGTACGCCCTCCGCGATCATTCCCATGTCCGCGGAGACGATCTTCCGGGCCTCGTCGACGATCAGCTCCAGCACCTCCGCGCTGGGCGCGCCGGTCAGCAGGACACTGGTGACCTTCCCGCTTGCCCGCTGCCAGCGTTCGCGAAGCCTGGTCTCCTCGTACAGCCGCGCGTTCTCGATGGCGACGCCGGCGGCCACGGCCAGCGTCGACAGGACGGACTCGTCCTCCGCGTCGAACTCCCGCTCGTTGCGCTTCTCGGTGAGGTACAGGTTCCCGAAGACCTCGTCGCGCACCCGGATCGGTACGCCGAGGAAGGAGTGCATCGCCGGGTGGTGGGCAGGGAAGCCGTACGACTCGGGGTGCTCGGAGAGCTCCGGCAGCCTCAGGGGCACCGGGTGCCGGATCAGCTCGCCGAGGAGCCCGTGCCCGCTGGGCAGCGCCCCGATCTCGGACCGCCACTCGTCGTCGATGCCGACGGTGATGAACGCGGACAGCTTCCGGTCGCCACCGATCACGCCCAGGGCCCCGTACTCGGCGTCCACCAGGACCACGGCGGCCTCGACGATGCTGCGCAACACCTGTGGCAGGTCCAGCTCCCGTCCGACGGACAGGACGGCCTCCAGCAGGTTGTGCAGGCGGTCCCGAGTGCCGCGGACGGCGTCGATGCGTACCTGCAGCTCGCCCAGCAGCTCGTCGAGCCGAAGCTTGGGCAGATGCTGCTCGGTTCCCCCGCGTGTGTCCGCGCCCATCGCTTCCTCCAGCCGATTCGGCGGACAAGACCGCGCACCAGTTCGCCTGCCCTCACGGTACTGCCTGGGAGGCCTCAGCAGCATCACGTACTGCCCCGACGACGGGAATCCTGAGCGTAGTTCAGGCCGTCAGGCCATCAAGCCGTCACCAGGGTCTCGTCCGGCCGCATCAGGCTTCAGGACGCCGTCAGGGCGCAACCCGAAAGGTTCCGGTTGCGCCCGGTCCCGAAGCGGCACGGGGGTTCAACCCGACCGCGCTCCGGACGCCAGTACGGTTCCGATGTCCGTGGCCCACGCCTCGATCTGCCCGAAGTCACGGAAGTCCCCGCCCTTCCCCGAGGAAACGATCTTCCGGGCGACGAATCCCTTGGCCCCTTCCTCCAGGCAGCCCCCGAACGTGACGTGCGCACGGACGCCGAGCCGGGTCATGGCCCGCCGCACTCCGGGGACGGGCGGGATGTCCTTCTCCGTGGCCGAGGCGTCGAGCGGACCGCTGCTGAAGAACCACAGCGGACGCCCGGCCAGCACTCGGCCGTGCCGACGGACGAAGCGGCGGGCGTCCTTGTGCCAGCGGCCCGCGTACAGTCCACCGCCCACGACCACGGCGTCGTACGACTCGACGTCCGTCACCGAGTGAGCGGGCAACACCTCGGTGGACACACCCCCCTTGCGCAGGACTTCCGCGATGGTCTCCGCGATCCGCGCGGTCGATCCGTTCGTCGTCCCATGGACGACGAGCACCTTGGTCGGCATGGCGGTACCCCTCCTCTCGCCCCGCTTCACAGCTTGCGCAGCCATTCCTCGGTGACACCGTGCAGGGCCGGCTCGTCCGGCCGCAGATGCGAGTCGTCCATCCGGTAGGTCAGCTTGTCGACCACCGCGACCACGCCGTCGATCCTGTCGGTCATGGAGACGGCGATCTCCGCCTCGCTCCGGCGCTCCACATGGCCGTCGAGGGTGACGACGCCCTCGTGCACGTCGACCGCGACGGTCGAGGGGGGCAGCCACAGTGTGCGGACCAGCACCTCGTCGATCACCTCGCGGCGGATCACGTCGTCCGGCTGCAGGAAGACCTGGATCAGGTCGCGCCGGGTGACGATGCCGACGACCCGGTCCTCGTCGTCCACCACCGGCAGCCGCTCCACGCGGCTGCGCGCCATGGTCCGGGCGGCCTCGGCGATGGTGTCGTCGGCGCCCACGGTGACCGGTGGCACGGACATCAGCTGTCCGGCGGTACGGGCGTGCCCCTTGGCGGCCTGCCGTCGGGCTCCGCGGGTCATCCCGGTGAACCGGAAGCGGCGCGGCGTCTCGTAGGGGTCCGGTACACCCGCCTGCCGGACCATGAGGTCGGTCTCGGAGATCACACCGAGGACCTTGTCGTCCTCGTCGATCACCGGCAGGCCGCTGATGCGGTGCTCGGTGAGCAGCCGTGCCACTTCCTTGAAGGGGGTGCCGTACCGGGCCGTGACGACCTCCGTGGCCATCACCGATCCGACCTTGTTCTGCCTCATCTCTGTTCCTCCTCAGCGCAGTCGGCGCAGATAGGGGTCCTGGGCGCGGCGCGGCAGCAGGCGGACGCGTGCGTCGAGCACGGTGACCGCCGCAGGTGTCGCCAGGACGGGGTTGAAGTCGGCCTCGGCGAGCTGCGGCAGGTCGCCCGCCATGCGGGACAGCCGCAGCAGGAGCTGTTCGAGGCCTTGGAGATCGGCCGGCCGGCCGCCGTGCGAGCCCAGCAGCAGGGGCGCACAGCGCGGCGTGGTGATCAGGTCGTGCACGTCGTGGTCGGTCAGCGGGGCGAGGCGGGCGGCGTGGTCGGCCAGCACCTCGGTCGCCGTACCGCCGAGCCCGAAGAGCACCAAGGGGCCGAAGACGTCGTCCTGCGCCACGCCCGCGAACACTTCGGTGCCGCGCGCGGCCAGCGGCTGGACGACGACTCCGGTCATGAGTCCGGCGAACCGGGTCTCGAAGTCCCTGAACGCGGCGCGCACTTGGGCGTCGCCCTGGAGGTCGAGATGGATCGCGTGCTGTTCGGTCTTGTGGACCAGGCCGGGCCAGTGGGCCTTCATGACCACGCGGCCGTCGGCACCGCGCAGCCGTTCGGCGGCGATGACGGCGTCGTCCTCGGTCTCGGCCCAGGCCCACGGAAGTTGCGGAATGCGGTAGCAGGCGAGGAGTTCGGCGCACGTGCGCGGGTCGAGCCAGCCGCCGTCCGGATGGGCGGCGAGGTAGGTCTCGGCGACCGTGTGCGCCGAGGCCGTGTCGACCTCCACCAGGTCCGGGATCGTGCCCGCCGGCCGGTTCAGCCAGGTCGTGCGACGGGCGGCGTGCGTCAGGGCCCGTGCCGCCGCGACCGGTTCGGCGTACGAGGGGATGGCGCCGCCCTCCCGCGCGGGCAGCAGCCTGACCGGCAGGTCCTGCTCAAGGCGTACGACGGCGACGGGCCGTTCCCGCCGGCCCGGGCCATCGGTGAGGGCGCGGACGAGGTCGTCACCGGTCGCCACGGCGACCGCGGTGGGGACGAGGGCCAGGAGCACGGCGTCGATGCCCGGGTACCGCACCAGCCGGTCCACGCAGTCCCTGAGCTGGTCCTCCGTGACGGCCGCCGTGGCGTCGACGGGATTGCCCACGGCCGCTCCTTCGGGCAGCACGGCGAGCAGATCGTCGATCAGCTCGGGGGTGGGGGCGGGCAGGGACAGTCCGGCTTCGGCGCAGGCGTCCGCCGCGAGGACACCCGCGCCGCCCGCGTTGGTGACGATCGCCACCCGGGTCCCGGTCGGGAGCGGCTGGGCGTGCAACAGCGCGGCGGTTTCGAGGAGTTCGCCCACCGAGCGGGTTGCGGTGATGCCCGCCTGGGTGAACAGCGCCTGTCGGGTCATGGTCCGGGTCGCCGCGGCCGCGGTGTGCGAGGCGGCGGCACGGCGGCCGGCCTCGGTACGGCCCGCGTCGACGGTCAGGACGGGCATCCGGCGGGTCACTCGCCGGGCTGTGCGGGAGAAGGCCCGCGGGTTGCCGAAGGACTCCAGGTGCAGCAGGGCCAGGTCGGTACGGCCGTCGCTCTCCCACCACTGGAGCATGTCGTTGCCGCTGACGTCGTACTTGTCGCCGAGCGACACGAAGGACGAGACACCGATGCCGAGCCGGGACAGCCCGTCGAGCAGGGCGATGCCCACGCCGCCGGACTGTACGGCGACGCCCGCCGTGCCGGGGCGCGGGTGATCGGCCGCGAAGGTGGCGTCGAGGCGGAGCCTCGGGTCGGTGTTGGAGATGCCGAGACAGTTGGGACCGACGAGCCGCATGCCGTAGGTACGGCACGCGGTCATGAGCTCTTCCGCCTGGTCGGGGTCGAGCCCGGCCGTCACCACGAGCAGCGCCCGTACGCCGGCCTTGCCGCACTCTTCGGCCGTGGCGGGCAGAGCGTCCGCGGGTATCGCGAGGACCGCGAGATCGGGGACCTTGGGCAGTGCGCTGACCGACGGGTAGGAGGGCACGCCGAGGACCGAGGAGACGTGGGGGTTCACCGCGAAGAGCCGTCGGGTGAAGCCCCCCGCGTGCAGATGGTGCAGGAGAGCCCGCCCCACCGATCCTGGCCTGCGTCCGGCGCCGACCACGGCGACCGCGTCGGGGCGCAGCAGCGGTTCCAGGCTGGCGACGTCGGCGGCCCGGCCACGGGCCTCGACGGCCGCGAGGTAGGTGTCGTCCTCGTCGAGCGCGATGGTGCAGCGCACCTCCGGACCCTCGAACCGGCGTCCGGCGCGCAGGCCCAGGTCGGTGAAGAGCCGCAGCACCTCGTAGTTCTCGCTGAGTGCGTCGGCGGTGAACGTGGTGACACCGTCCGCACGGGCGGCGGAGACGAGGTGTTCGACCAGGAGGGTGCCGACACCCCGGTGGTGCAGCCCGTCGGCCACGGCGATCGACATCTCGGCCGTCTCGGGGTCGTCGACGGTCTCGTACTCGGCCAGGCCGATCACCCGGCCCTGTGTCTCGGCGAGCAGCGCCCGGTATCCGGGGCGGGCCGGCGCCGCGGCCCGTTCGGCGGCCAGGTCGGCGGAGCGGCGGCTGGCGGCGAAGAACCGCAGCCGGAGGTTCTCCGGTGACATCTCCTCGTAGAGCCCTCGCAGCTGCTCGTGGTCACCGGACCGCACGGGCCGTATGCACACGGTGGTGCCGTCCGAGAGCAGGGCGTGCACGGTGGGGCGGTCGCGGTCGTCGTCCGTCATCTCGGGCCTCCTCGAAACCTCTCGACCCTTCGAGCATCCAGCGGCGCGAGGCCCCGCCCCAGGGGCTGGTCGGGTGCGCCGCATGGGCCGGTCGGCCCCTGTCTCGTGGGCCGGTCCACGGCCGAGGGTGGACACCCTGGAATCCCGTGCACGTGGAGGGACGAACTGCCATGACCGAGCCGATCGTTGTCGGGGTCGACGCCTCCGCGCCCAGCAGGGCGGCGGCCGAGTGGGCGGCGGGTGACGCGCGGCTGCGCGGGCTGCCGTTGCGGGTCGTGCACATCGAGGGGGCCGAACCGGCCGGAGGGATCGCCGCGGCGCTGCTCTCTCTGGGCTCGCGGGCCGCGTGCACCGTTCTCGGGCTGCGCGGCGAGGACGGTGCCCCGGGGCCGGGCATGGGTTCCGTGGCCCATGAGGTGGCGGCCCGCTCGATTCTGCCGGTGGTGCTGGTGCCGGGCGGCGGCCACGGCCGTACGGGCGGCGAGTGGCGTACGGGCCAGGTGGTTCTGGGCGTGGATGCCCGCGACCCGGTGAGCGCCGTCGTGGACTTCGCCTTCGACGCCGCCCGGCGCCGCGGTGCCCGGCTGCACGTCGTGCACGCCTGGCGGCTGCCCTCCCGCGCCGAGCGGTGGATGCCGTACGCGCTGCCGGAGGAGGACCGGGGCGCATGGGAGGACCAGGAGGTGCAGCTGCTGTCGGACGCGCTGCGGCCGTGGCGGGAGAAGTATCCGCAGGTGGACGTCTACGAGGACGTCCGCCTGCAGAGCCCGTCGGCCGCCCTGCTCCAGGCGTCGGTCCCGGCGGAGCTCCTGGTGGTCGGCCGCGCGGGTCGGACACTCGGTCCCACCGTGCGGCACGTGCTGGAGCAGACCGCGTGCCCGGTGGCCGTGATTCCGCGCTGACGCGGGACCGTCCGGTCACCGGTCCGGCAGGGTGAGGGTGCGGGATTCCCCGGGCGCCACGGACACGGTGCGGTCCGCGAGGGCGATGTCGATCGGGTCCTGGTCGGAAGCAGGCACAGCAATCCTCAACTCATCTGCTGTCAGGCGTAGTTGTACTCCACGGTGGCCGCGATAGCGGATCGCGAAGCCGTACTCGGAGAACTCCGGCAGCGGCACCGGATCGAGCCGCAGCACGCCGCCCCGGGTCTCCAGACCGGTCAGGCAGCGCTGGACGAGATCAAGGGTGCCGCCCATGGCACCGAGGTGGATGCCCTCCCCCGTGGTGCCGCCCTGCAGATCGGCGATGTCCCCGGCCAGCGCCTCGTGCACGAACGCCCACGCCTCCGCACGCCGCGCCCTGGCCAGCACCCACCCGTGCACCACGCTGCTCAGGGTCGAGCCGTGACTCGTGCGCCGCAGGTAGTGGTCGACGGTGCGCCGCCAGACTGTGTCGTCCACCTCGTGCCCCAGCCTGCGGAACAGCCCGCCGAGCTCGGCCGGCGAGAAGAGGTAGCCCAGCATCAGGACGTCCGCCTGCTTGGACGCCTGGTAGCGGTTGACGCTGTCACCCTCGGCCTCCAGGATCCGGTCGAGCCGCCGGATGTTGCCGTACCGTCTCCCGTAGCCGTCCCAGTCCAGCTCCTTCAGTGCGCCGTAGCCCTCGAACTGGCTGATCACCCCGGCGTGGAAGGGCACGTACAGCTTGCGGGAGACCTCCTGCCAGTTCTCGAGTTCGGCCGCGTCGAGGCCGGTTCGCTCGCAGAGGTCCCGGCGTGGCAGTTCGGGCAGGTCGTAGAGGACGTCGAGGGTGCGGGCGATCACCCAGGCGGCGGTGACGTTGGTGTACGCGTTGTCGTCGAGTCCCGGCCGCTCGGCGCCGGGGTAGGCGTCGTGGTACTCGTCGGGGCCGACGACTCCACGGATCCGGTACCGGCCGAGCGTCCCGTCGTGCACCGCGAGGCCGGCCCAGAAGCGGGCGATCTGCACGAGCATCTCGACGCCCTTGGTGTGCAGGAACTCGGTGTCGCCGCTCGCCTCGCAGTACTGCCACACGTTGTACGCGACCGCCGAGCCGACGTGGTGCTGGAGCCGTGAGTGGTCGGGCAGCCAGCGGCCGGAGCGCGGGTTGAGGTGCAGTTCCTGGGTCTCCTCCCGGCCGTCGCTGCCGCTCTGCCACGGGTACATCGCACCGGTGTGCCCGGCGTCGACCGCGGCCCGGCAGGCCTGCTCGAGGCGGCGGTGGCGGTAGGTGAGCAGGGCGCGGGAGACCTCGGGGAAGTGCAGGTTGAGGTACGGCAGGACGAACAGCTCGTCCCAGAAGACGTGTCCGCGGTAGGCCTCACCGTGCAGGCCGCGCGCCGGCACGCCGACGTCCAGCTCCGCGGTGTGCGGGGAGAGCGTCTGGAGCACGTGGAAGAGGTGCAGCCGCAGCACCGGGCCCGCACTGTTCGGCACGTCCAGTTCGGCGTTGCGCCACAGCTGTTGCCAGGCCGTGCGGTGGGAGTCCAGCAGGTCCGCGAAGTCAGGAGCGCGGCCGACCCGGTCGAGGGCGGCGTGCGCCGGTTCCTCGACGGCCGGGTCGTGGGAGGTGTGCAGGGCGGCGGTCTTGTCGACAGCGACCGTCCGGCCGTCGGTCAGGGAGAGCCGCAGCAGCTGACCCGCCCGCGCGTCCTCGTGTGCGTCCACGGTCTGGGCGGGTGCATCGGCGACCGTGCGGGCCGCCAGGCCGATCCTGATGTCGGATGTGCTGGTCCGGCAGTCCAGCCAGATCGTGTCCGGCGCCGCGGTGCCGGTCCGGACGTCCGTGAGGTGCCGGGAGGCGAGGGAGCGGTAGCGCTCCACACCGGTGTTGGCGACCGTCCCGTCGAGCGCCGTCTCGACCTCGATCTCCCCGGACCAGCCCTGGGCGGTCAACTCCGTGCGCAGCAGGGCCAGATGGGGGTCGGCCATGTGGACCAGCCGCACCTGCCTTACGGCGAGGCACCGGCCCAGCTCGTCTTCGTAGCGCAGCGTGCGTTCCAGTGTGCCCGCGCGCAGGTCCAGGGTCTGGCGGTGGTCGAGGACCTTGTGGGTGTCGGGCGTGAGCCAGTTCCCGGAGGCGGTGCGCACGCGGAGTGGCAGCCAGTTGGGGAGGTTGGCCATGTCCTCGTTCTCGACCCGGTGTCCGGCCACGTCCGAGGTGAGGCGGTTGTAGCAGCCTGCCGCGTACGTCCCCGGGTAGTGGACGGGGTCCGCCACGCATTCGGGAGCCGCGCCCCGGGTGGCGAAGTAGCCGTTGCCGAGGGTGCACAGCGCCTCGCGCAGCCGCTCCTGAGCGGGCTCGTAGCCTTCGTACGCCCAGGTCCAGTCGGGCATCTTCATTTCCCCTCCTGTTCGAGCAGCTCCGCGAGATCGTCGACCACCAGGTCCGCGCCGTGCTTGATCAGGGCGGTCCGGGTGGCCGGGGTGCGGGCGCGGTCGACGCCCACGACGAGACCGAATCCGCCGCGTCGCCCGGCCTCGACTCCGGCGAGGGCGTCCTCGACGACGGCGGCGTGTTCGGCGGGGACCCCGAGGCGGCGGGTGGCCTCCAGGAAGAGAGCGGGGTCGGGCTTCCCGGGCAGACCCAGCCGAGCGGCCTCCCCTCCGTCCACCAGTGTGTCGAAGAGACCGCGTACTCCCGCCTGTTCGAGGAGTTCGGCCGCGTGCCGGGAGGCGGAGGCGGCGGCCAGCGGGATCCCGGCGGACCGCAGGGCGCGCAGCAGACGGACCGTGCCCGGGTAGGCGTCGACGCCCCCGGCACGCAGCCGCTCGGTGAACAGCCGCTCCTTGTGGGCGGCGACGGCGCGGACCTCGGCGTCGGAGGGCCGCAGTCCCCGGGCTTCGAGCAAGGCCGCGGCGCCGTCGAGGCGCGACTTGCCGTCGACGTAGCGCAGATAGTCCTCGCGCGGGTCGAAGGGGCGCTCGCCGCGTGGGCTCAGAAAGGCGTCGAAGGCCGTCTTCCACGCGGCGGCGTGCACCCGCGCGGAGTCCGTGATGACGCCGTCGGTGTCGAGGACCACGGCCCGCGTCCCCTGCAGCGCACGGGGCACGCGGGCCGTGCCGCTCCGCTCCGAGCTCATCGGTCGTCGGCCACCAGTGCGGTGAGGTCGAGGAGGCGGTTGGTGTAGCCCCACTCGTTGTCGTACCAGCCGAAGACCTTCACCAGGGTGCCGTTGGCCTGGGTGAGGGCCGGGTCGAAGACGCAGGAGGCGGGGTCGCCGATGACGTCCCGGGAGACGATCGGTGCCTTCGAGACGCGCAGGATGCCGTTCAGCGGTCCCTCCGATGCTTCGGCGAAGGCCGTGTTGATCTCCTCTGCCGTCGCCGCCGTCCGCAGCACCACCGCGAGGTCGGTGAGCGAGCCGTCCTCGACGGGCACGCGCACCGCGATACCGTCCAGGGCGCCGGCCAGTTCCGGTAGCACCAGCCCAACGGCGCGGGCGGCTCCCGTGCTGGTCGGGATGATGCTCAGGGCCGCCGAACGGGCCCGGCGCAGGTCCTTGTGCGGGCCGTCCAGCAGGGACTGGTCGTTGGTGTAGCCGTGGATGGTGGTCATCACGCCGCGCTCGATTCCGAAGGCCTCGTGGAGCACCTTGACCATGGGCGCGACGCAGTTGGTGGTGCAGGAGGCGGCGGACACGATCCGGTCGTCGTGCGGGTCGTAGGTGTCGTCGTTGACCCCCATGACGATGGTGGCGTCCGCGTTCTTGCCGGGCGCCGAGAGCAGCACCGTGTGGGCGCCGCCCTTGAGGTGAAGGGCGGCGGCGTCGCGGTCACGGAAGCGGCCGGTGGACTCGACGACGATGCCCGCGCCGTAGTCGGACCAGTACAGGGCGGCCGGATCGCGTTCGGCAGTGACGGCGATGCGCCGACCGTCGACGGTGATCGAGCTGTCGTCGTGCAGGACCTCCCGCCCGATGTGCCCGAACGTCGAGTCGTACTCCAGCAGGTGGGCCAGGGTGGCGGGCGGCGCGATGTCGTTGACGGCGACCACCTCGACGTCCTGGGTGCCCGCCTCCGCCCGGTCGAGTGCCGCGCACAGATACGTGCGGCCGATGCGGCCGAAGCCGTTGATGCCGACGCGTACGGTCATGGCGATGAACTCCTCTGCGGTGTGAGGGATCTCAGCCGGGTGTGGGGTGGGTGATCAGCCGGTCCAGGTCCAGTCGGCGACTTCGGGCAGGTCGGTGCCGTGTTCGCGGATCCAGGCGTGGTGGCGGGTGCGGGCGTCGGCCATCTGCTGGCGGACGGCGGCGGCGCGCACGCCGAGGCCGGGGACACGGTCGATCACGTCCATGACGAGGCGGTAGCGGTCGAGGTCGTTGCGGACGACCATGTCGAACGGGGTCGTGGTGGTGCCCATCTCCTTGTAGCCGCGGACGTGCAGGTTGGCGTGGCCGGTGCGGCGGTAGGCGAGCCGGTGGATCAGCCAGGGGTAGCCGTGGTAGGCGAAGATCACCTGCTTGTCGGTGGTGAACAGCCCGTCGTACTCGAAGTCGCCCATTCCATGCGGGTGTTCGTCGCGGGGCAGCAGCCGGGTCATGTCGACGACGTTGACGACGCGGACGGCGAGCTCGGGCAGATGGCGTCGGAGCAGATCGGAGGCGGCCAGGATCTCCTGGGTGGGGACGTCACCCGCGCAGGCAAGAACGACGTCCGGTTCGCGGTCCCCGTTCGCCGAGCCCGCCCATTCCCAGATCCCGGCGCCGCGGGCGCAGTGGTCGCGGGCCTGGTCCATGGAGAGCCAGTCGAAGCACGGCTGCTTGCCGGCGACGACGACGTTCACGTAGTCGCGGCTGCGCAGCACGTGGTCCGCCACCGAGAGAAGGGTGTTGGCGTCCGGCGGCAGGTAGACGCGTACGACCTCGGGGCTCTTGTTGAGGACGTGGTCGACGAAGCCCGGGTCCTGGTGCGAGAAGCCGTTGTGGTCCTGGCGCCAGACGTGCGAGGTGAGCAGGTAGTTGAGGGAGGCGATCGGGGCACGCCACGCCAGCTCCCTCGACGTCTTGAGCCACTTGATGTGCTGGTTGACCATCGAGTCGACGATGTGCACGAACGCCTCGTAGCAGGAGAACAATCCGTGCCTGCCGGTGAGGAGGTAGCCCTCCAGCCAGCCCTGGCAGAGGTGTTCGGAGAGGATCTCCATCACTCGGCCGTGCCGGTCCAGGTGCTCGTCCACCGGGAGGGTCTGGGCCTGCCACGCCTTGCCGCTGGAGTTGAAGACGGCCTGGAGACGGTTGGAGGCGGTCTCGTCGGGGCCGACCAGCCGGAAGTCGCGGCGGTGGGAGGTGTCGTTCATGACCTGTTCGAGAAGGTCGCCGAGGACCCGGGTGGGCTCGTGCAGGGTGGCACCCGGCTTGTCGACGGGCACGGCGTAGCGGTCGAGGGAGGGGATCGGCAGATCACGGAGGAGCAGACCGCCGTTGGCGTGCGGGGTGGCGCCGAGGCGCTTCGAGCCGTCGGGCACGCAGGCGAGGACTTCGGCGACCGGCCGCCCCTCGGCGTCGAAGAGTTCCTGGGGACGGTACGAGCGCAGCCAGGTCTCCAACTGCCGCAGGTGCTCGGGGTTCTCGCGGACCGCGGCCAGTGGTACCTGGTGGGCGCGCCAGGTGCCCTCGACGGGCACGCCGTCGACCTCCGCCGGTCCCGTCCAGCCCTTCGGGGTGCGCAGCACGATCACGGGCCAGCGCACCCGCTCGGGCACGCCGTCCTCGCGGGCTGTGCGCTGCATCAGCGCGATGCTGTCCAGGGCCCGGTCGAAGGCGTCCGCCATCGCGCGGTGGACCTCGTGCGGGTCGTCGCCGGTGACGTGGATCGGGTCGTGGCCGTAGCCGCGCAGCAGTTCGTCGAGTTCGGCCTCCGGGATCCGGGACAGGACGGTCGGGTTGGCGATCTTGTAGCCGTTGAGGTGCAGGATCGGCAGCACGGCGCCGTCGTGGACCGGGTCGAGGAACTTGTTGGAGTGCCAGGACGCGGCCAGCGGGCCGGTCTCCGCCTCGCCGTCCCCGATCACGCAGGCGACCAGCAGGTCCGGATTGTCGAAGGCGGCCCCGTAGGCGTGCGCGAGGGAATAGCCCAGCTCACCGCCCTCGTGGATCGAGCCCGGTGTCTCGGGCGCGACATGGCTGGGCACTCCGCCGGGGAACGAGAACTGCCGGAACAACCGCTCCATGCCGGCCGCGTCCCGCGAGACGTTCGGATACGTCTCGCTGTAGGTCCCCTCCAGCCAGGAGTTGGCGAGGACCGCGGGCCCGCCGTGACCGGGGCCCCACACGCACAGCGCGTCCAGACCGCGGGCCTTGATCACCCGGTTGAGGTGCGTGTGCACCAGGTTGAGGCCGGGTGAGGTGCCCCAGTGGCCGAGCAGCCGCGGCTTGATGTGCGCGGGGGTCAGGGGCTCGGTCAGCAGTGGGTTGGCGAGCAGGTAGATCTGGCCCACGGCAAGGTAGTTGGCGGCTCGCCAGTGGGCGTCCAGGGTGCGCAGTTCCTCGTCGGTCAGTACGGTGCTGTCCTGGTGTTCGACCTTGGGCGGTCCGACCTTGGGCATGGTGACTCCGTAAGTCATCGGGGTGCGTCACGAGGTGTGTCGCGGGGCGTGGCATCGGTGTGCGTGATCGAGCGGAGGAGGCGGCATGGCCGGGGAGACGACGGCGAAGGTGCCGGTTGAGGCGTACGAGCGGGAGCTGCTGCGCCTGCAGACGGAGCTGGTGAAGCTTCAGGAGTGGGTGCGCACCGAGGGCGCCCGGCTCGTGGTGGTCTTCGAGGGCCGGGACGCGGCGGGCAAGGGCGGCACCATCAAGCGGGTGTCGGAGCTTCTCAACCCGCGCGTCGCACGGACCGTGGCGCTGCCCAAGCCGACCGAGCGCCAGCGCACCCAGTGGTACTTCCAGCGGTATGTCGAGCATCTGCCCGCCGCCGGGGAGATCGTGCTGTTCGACCGGAGCTGGTACAACCGCGCCGGCGTCGAGCACGTCATGGGCTTCTGCACGAAGGAGGAGCACCAGCTCTTCCTTCGCCAGTGCCCGATCTTCGAACGGATGCTGGTCGAGGAGGGGATCCTGCTGCGCAAGTACTGGTTCTCGGTGAGCGACGCGGAGCAGCAGAAGCGGTTCCGGCGCCGGCTGAAGGATCCGACGCGGCGCTGGAAGCTGTCCCCGATGGACCTGGAGTCGATCACCCGCTGGGAGGCGTACTCCCGGGCCAAGGACGACATGCTGGTGCACACGGACGTCTCGGAGGCTCCGTGGTACATCGTGGAGAGCGACGACAAGCGCCGGGCCCGCCTGAACATGATCGCCCACCTGCTCGGCTCCGTTCCGTACCACGAGGTGAAACCACCGGTTCTCGAACTGCCGCCCCGGCCGCCGTCGACGGGCTACGTGCGCCCGCCGCGCGATCTGCAGACGTACGTCCCCGACCACGCGGCGACTCTCTGAGAAGCTCACCCCCGTTGCGGTACTACGGCGACCGGGCAGGCCGAGTGGTGCAGGAGCGTGTGGGCGACCCGGCCGAGCTGGAGTCCGGCGAGTCCGTGGTGGCGCCGGACTCCGACGACCAGCAGGTCGGCGTCGTCCGAGGCGTCCAGCAGGACCCGGCGGGCGCTGCCCTCGGCGGTCCTGCGGATCAGGGCCACGGCGGGATGCTCGGCCGCGGCCTTGCTCAGTGCCGAGTCCAGGATCTCCGCGGCCCGCTGCTCGTGCAAGCGGGCCGGTTCGCCCGCGTGCAGGGGGTCGTCGGTGCTCTCGTACGCCGGGCAGCGCCAGGCCCGTACGGCGTCCAGGGTGGCCTTGCGGGCCTCGGCCTCCTCGAAGGCGAACCGTATGACCTCCGTGCTGTGCGGTCCCTCCTTTTCTCCGACTCCGAGGACCACGCGCCGGTGCGTCCCGGCCCTTGCCTGGTTGTCCTGGTTGCCGCGCAGCACGATCACCGGGCACGCGGCGCGGCCGGCGACCGTGAGGCTGACCGAGCCGAGCAGCAGTTCGGCGAGGCCGCTGCGGCCGCGCGACCCGACGACCAGCGCGGCGGCGGTGTGCGCCTCGTTCAGCAGCACGCTCGCCGCGTCGTCGGGCAGGACGTCGGTGGTGACCTTCACCTCGGGGGCCCGGCGGTGGGCCCGTCGCGCGGCGGCCTCGACGATGCCGTCGGCCATCACCTGCTCCGAGGGCCTGCCGACGCCCTCGGCGAGCGCGGCGCCCTCGTAGCGCTCCCACAGTGAGGCGTACACCAGGCGCAGCGGTACGCCGCGCAGCGCGGCCTCGTCCGTAGCCCAGTCCACGGCGCGCAGGCTGGACTCCGAGCCGTCGACGCCCACGACCAGGGGCAGCTCCACCGTCCTCACCGTCCTTCGCCGAAGTCTTCATCGAAGTCGAAGACGATCCGGGCCTTGACCTGACCGCGCAGCACCGCCTCGATGGACTCGTTGACGGAGACGAGGGGCCGGGACTCGCGGATGACCCGGGTGCGGCCCGCCGCATGCAGCTCGAAGACCTCGGCCAGGTCCTGCCGGGTGCCCACGATCGAGCCGATCACCGACGTGCCGTTCAGTACGGTGTCGAAGATCGGGACCTCGATGGTCCCGTGCGCGGGCAGGGCCACCATCACGAGCTTCCCGCCGCGCCGGAGTCCTCCGTACACGGCGGCGAACGCGGCCTCGTTCACCGCGAGCGCGATCGCCGCGTGCGCGCCGCCGAACCGCTTGAGCACTTCGGCCGGGTCGTGTGTGCGGGCGTCGATGACGAGGTCGGCGCCGAGTTCCGAGGCGAGTTCGAGCTTCTCGTCGGTGACGTCGATCGCCGCCACCGTCGCCCCGGCGATCTTCGCGTACTGGACCGCCAGATGGCCCAGTCCGCCGATGCCCGAGATGGCGACCAGCTGGGCGGGGCCGACACCGGCGACCTTGAGGGCCTTGTACGTCGTGACCCCGGCGCAGGTGAGCGGGGCGGCGTCGAGCGGGGAGATCCCGTCGGGCACCGGCTGGGCGAAGTCGGCCCGGGCAAGCATCTTCTCGGCGTAGCCGCCGTCGCACCCGTATCCGGTGTTGACCTGCTGCTCGCAGAGCGTCTCCCAGCCGGACAGGCAGTGCTCGCACCGTCCGCAGGCCGAGCCGAGCCAGGGCACCGCGACGCGCTGGCCGAGCGTGAGGTGCGTGACGCCGTCGCCCAGGGCCTCGACCAGCCCGACGCCCTCGTGACCGGGGACGAAGGGCGGGTTCGGCTTCACCGGCCAGTCGCCGTGCGCGGCGTGGATGTCGGTGTGGCACAGCCCGGAGGCCTCCACCCGGATGCGGACCTGGCCGGGGCCGGGCTCGGGGTCGGGGCGCTCCTCTATGACCAGGGGTTCGCCGAACGCTCGTACGACTGCCGCTTTCATGGGGTCTCTCCTCGGCTGGTGAGGCGTGTCTGATGGTGAGTCGTGTCGGGTGATCGGTCATGCCGGGTGATCAGTCGTGCCGGGCGTCAGTCGTGCGGGACCACGGCGACGGGGGCGGTGGCGTGGTGCAGTACTGCGTGGGTGACCGGCCCGATGTGGGCGCCGAGCGGGAAACGGCGGATGCGGCGGCCGACGACGACCAGGGAGGCCTCTGCGGAGGCGTCCACGAGGTGGTTGGCCGCCTTCCCGGACAGGGAGTCCTCGACGACGTCCACCGTCGGGAACTTGTGCCGCCACGGCCGCAGCACCTCGCTCACGGCGGCAGCCTCCTCAGCGCCGATTCGGGCGTTCAGTTCCAGGTCCGGGGGCACGCCGTACGCGATGTAGGGCGGCTCGTTCCAGGTGTGGACGACACGCAGGGAGGCGCCGCGCAGGAGGGCCGCCTCGAAGGCGAAGCCGATCAGGCTGTCGTCGGGGGCCGTGGTGTCGAGCCCGAGCACGACGGGCCGGGAGGGCGGGACGGCGGAGTCGGTATCCGAGGTGTCTTCCGCGGCCCGTACGAGGACGACCGGACGCTCGGCGTGCGCCACGACGGCCAGGCCGACGGAACCGACCACGAAGCCGCCCACCCCGCTCAGACCGCGGGATCCGAGCACCAGCGGTTCGGCGTCCTTCGCGGCGTCGATCAGCGCCTCGGCCAGCCGGCCGGTGACCTGCTCCACGAGCACGTCGACCCCCGGGTGGGCCGCCCGCAGTCCGTCGGCTGCTTCACGCAGTATCCGTTCACTCCATTGCTGGTGGGTCTCGGGGCCGGGCAGCAGTGCCTGGGCGATGGGTTCCGGAGCGGGCTCCCAGACGTTCACCAGCTTCAACGCCAGCCCGCGGAGCTTCGCCTCACGGGCCGCCCAGTCGGCGGCGGCACGACTCTCGGGCGAGCCGTCGAGGCCTACGGTGACGCTGCGGGGCATGCTCTCCACCTCCTGAACCGGGATCGCGAGGTCCCGGTTCCAGCGTCGTGTCGTGGGGGTTCGCGGTGCAGGGGCCGCAGGTCCCCGGAAGGGGCCGATCGGCCCTATGGACCCGCGGGGCGGGCGTGGGAGGGCGGCCCTTTCCGGGTGCCGCCCTCCCTTCCGCGGTCAGCGCAGCCAGCCGTGGTCACGGACGATCGGCAGCTTGGCCCAGAGCTTGCCGACGCCCAGGGTGTCGCCGGCGGCGGCCAGTGCCAGGGCGATGAGGACGACGGCGTAGACGAGGTGGTAGTCCGCGAACGGGTTGGTGGACATGCTCGCCGTGCCGTCGGACAGGTGCCTGGCGGGCGGCCACTCGGCGACCCACATCAGCGCCATCATCGCGGTGCCCGCGACCGCTGCCAGGCGCAGCGCGATCCCGCCGACCAGGGCGAGCCCGATGCCGAGCAGTCCGGCCATGAACAGCCAGTCCGCCCAGGTGTCGCCCGCCCAGGAGTGGAAGGTGGACTCCATCGGCCCTGCGGCGACGCCGCTGAGGAAGCCCTTGGTCGGCGAGCCGCCGTCGATCCAGCCCTTGCCGGAGGGGGTGGCATAGCCGAACCCGAAGGTCTTGTCGAGGAACGCCCACAGGAAGACGAATCCGGTCAGCAGGCGCAGCGAGGCGAAGGAGTAGGCCCGCAGGGTGTGCGTGTCGGTGCTCGCCGACACGGCGGACTCAGAGGTGGACGCGGCCCGGTTCCTGCGGAATGACGGCAGGTGGAACCCCGGGCTCCGGTGAGGGTGCTCGTGCACGGCCATGGCGGTGATCCCTTCGGGGAATCGGAGAGTGTCGGACCGGTGCCCGACAGCGACCACTCTGGTGGCGCGGGACGGGCAGCACCGGGTGCCGAAAGGCCGCGACCGGGGGCCGAACGGCCCTGTCTGCGAGGGCTGTTGGGCTTGCCGTACGAGATCTCGACGGCACTGCGCGAGCAAGCGGCCCCGGGCAGTCGCCCCAGGTCGTGGCTCACCTGTCCGCACGGTCGCGCGGACGGGGGCCGTTCGTCCCCTGCCGAACGTGCGGTCTCAGCGGTGTGATGGAGAGAGACCATCAGAGAGCACCCGCCGCCAGATTCGAGGGCACATCATGGACCGGCGCATCCCGTGGGAACTGTTCCGCCACCCCACCCCCCTGCTCTCCGGCCGGCGGTTCGAACCACTGCTGCTGGCGGCCACCGCCGGCGCCCTGACCGCCGGTGGCATCGCCTGGCTCGCCGGTGCGCCCGACATCGCCGACCTGTGCTGGGGTCTGGGCACCGTGATCGCTGTCGTGCCCGCCGTCGTCTGGGTACTGGCCGCGCTGCGACAGGGACACGCGGGCGTGGATCTCATCGCGGTCCTGGCGCTCGGCGGGACCCTGGCGGTGCGGGAGTACCTGGCCGGGGCGCTGATCGCACTCATGCTGGCCTCCGGACGGACTCTGGAGGCCGCGGCACAGCGGCGCGCCTCGCACGATCTGCGCGCGCTGCTGGAACACGCGCCGCACTCCGCCCGCGTCCGGACCCTCGATCTGGTCAGGGAGGTGTCACTCGCCGAGGTCGCGGTCGGTGACCTGGTGGTCGTCGGTCCGGGCGAGGTGGTCCCGGTCGACGGTCGGGTGGCCGGCGCCACGGCCGTGCTCGACGAGTCGGTGCTCACCGGGGAGTCCCAGCAGGTCGAGCGTACCGACGGCGAGCGGGTGCGCAGCGGTGTGGTCAACGCGGGTGGCGCGTTCGAGCTGCGGGCCACCGCCACCGAGCAGGACAGCACCTACGCGGAGATCGTCCGGCTGGCGCAGCAGGCCGGCGCCGAGTCCGCCCCCGTGGTCCGGCTCGCGGACCGGTACGCCGCCTGGTTTCTGCCGCTGTCCGTGGCTGTGGCAGGGCTGGCCTGGTGGGTCAGCGGTTCCGCGGTGCGGGCCGTCGCGGTCCTGGTGGTCGCCACCCCGTGCCCGCTGCTGCTCGCCGCGCCCGTGGCGATCGTCTCCGGCCTGTCCCGTGCCTCCCGCTACGGCGTGGTCGTCCGCGACGGCGGCGCTCTGGAGAACCTCGGCCGGGCCCACACCCTGCTACTGGACAAGACCGGCACCCTGACGTCCGGCCGCCCACGGGTGCTCGACGTGGCCGCCGCACCGGGCCGGGAGCCGACGGAGGTCCTACGGTTGGCGGCCTCGCTCGATCAGCTCTCACCGCACGTCCTGGCTCATGCCCTGGTCGACGCCGCCCAGGCACGGGACCTGGAACTCTCCATGCCCGCGGACGTCGCCGAGGAGCCCGGCCTGGGGGCCACCGGCACGGTCGAGGGCCACCACCTCACCGTCGGCCGCCACGGCGTAGGCGCAGGGGACCCGACGTGGGCACGCGCCGTCGACAACCGTGCCGCGCTCGACGGCGCCGCCGTCGCCTGGCTGACCGTCGACGGCCGCCTCGCCGGCGCCGTACTGCTGCGCGACCCACTGCGCCCCGACGCTCCCCGGACCCTGCGCCGACTGCGCGCGGCGGGCATCCAACGGCTGGTGATGCTCACCGGCGACCGCACGGAACCCGCCCGCGAGGTGGCCACGGTGCTCGGCCTCGACGCCGTCCACGCCCAGCTCACGCCCACCGAGAAGGTCGCCGCCGTACGCGCCGAACGCGCCCGCGCCGTGACCGTCATGGTCGGTGACGGCGTCAACGACGCCCCCGCCCTCGCCGCGGCGGACGTCGGCGTCGCCATGGGGGCCCGTGGCTCCAGCGCCTCCTCGCAGGCCGCGGACATCGTGCTGACCACCGATCGGGTGGACCGCCTCGCCGACGCCGTCACCATCGCCGTACGGGCCCGGCGCATCGCCGTGCAGAGCGCGCTCGGCGGCATGCTGATGTCGCTCGCCGCGATGGCCGTGGCCGCCTTCGGCATGCTGCCGCCGGCCCCTGGTGCCCTGCTCCAGGAGGGCATCGACATCGCCGTCATCCTCAACGCGCTGCGCGCCCTGCGCACCGACCGGAAGAGCCGGCCGTCCCTGGAGCCCACCACCGAGGCCCTCATCCACCGCTTCGCCGCCGAGCACGACGATCTGCAGGAGGTCCTCGAAGCCGTACGGGGCGCCGCCGACCAGCTCTCGAACGCTCCAGGGCCCGCAGCTCTCGCATCGGTACGTGAGGTGCACCGCCTTCTCACCGAGCGGCTGCTACCCCACGAGTACGCCGAAGAGCACCAGCTCTACCCGGCCCTCGCCTCCTCGCTCGGCGGCCCCGAGACCACCGCCACCATGAGCCGCGCCCACGCCGAGATCGAGCGCCTCGCCGGACGCATAGCCACGCACCTCGCGCTCAGCGGGACCGACGGCGCACCGCGCCCCGAACAACTCGACGACCTGCGCGCCTGTCTGTACGGCCTGCACAGCGTGCTGCGCCTGCACTTCACGCAGGAGGAGGAGAACTACTTCTCGCTCGCCCAGTAGCGGCCGCCGCGTCGGAGCCACTCCCGGTAGGCGGCCAGGGCCGTGGGCAGAGTCGGGAAGATCCGTTCGGTGCCGATGGCCTCGGTCAGCCCGAAGGCGTCGAGGTCGTCGCGCAGGTCCTGCTTGACGCGGGCGAGCGCGAAGACGATGTGACGCTGTTCGAGTTCCTGACGCAGGGCGTCGACCGCGTCGAGCGCGGTGATGTCCACCTCGACGATGGCCTCGGTATTGAGGACGAACCAGTCGACAGCACCTTCGTGTCGGTCGACCGCCGCCAGCGCCCGCCGCTTGAAGTCCTCGGCGTTGGCGAAGAACAGGGGCGAGTCGTAGCGGTAGACAAGCAGGCCGGGGACCGTGCGGGCCTGCGGATAGTCGTCCACGTCGTGCATCCCGGCCAGGCCCGGCACCAGACCCTCGACCGCGTCGTGCGGGCGGGCCACCCGGGTGAGCAGTTCCGCGACGGAGAGGCCGACCGCCACGAGCACGCCGTACAGGATGTCAAGGGCCAGCACTCCGGCGAGACAGCCCAGGGCCAGGAGCAACTCCCGGCGCCGAAAGGCTGCCAGCCTGCGGAACCCGGCCAGATCCATCATGCGGACCCCGGCATAGACGACCAGGGCGCCCAGCACGGTCGACGGCGTGTGCGCGAGGAGCGGGCTGAGGAACAGCAGCACGGCGAGCACCAGTGCGCCGGCGACGAGCGAGTACGCCTGGCTGCGGCCCCCGGCCGAGTGCGCGAGCGCGGTGCGACTGGCGCTGCTGCTCACCGGGAAACCGTGCAGCACGCCCGCGCCCAGGTTCGCGGCCCCCAGGGCCAACAGTTCCTGGTTGGGGTCCAGTTCGTCGCCGCGGGCCGAGAAGGCGCGCGCGGTGAGGATGACGTCGGTGTAGCCGACCAGGAGCACGCCGAGTGCCGGCAGTACCAGTTGCGGCAGGTCGCCCGGCGTCGGCAGGCCGGGGCTCGGCAGCCCGGCCGGTACCGCGCCGATGACGGCGATGCCGTGGTCCTCGAGTCCGAAGACCGCGACGGCCGCCGTACCGAGCACCAGGGCCAGCAGGGGGCCCGGGACACCGGGGAAGAACCGCGCGACCGCGAAGAGGAACGCGATCGCCGCCACGGAGAAGATCACCGTGGCGGGATGGGCTTCTCCCAGGTTCCTCACGAAGGAGAGCAGTTGAGGAAAGAACTCGGATCCCGAGGTGCTGACACCGGTCAGTTTGGGGAGCTGGTCGACGATGATGATGAGCGCCACGCCTGTCAGGTAGCCGACCAGGATCGGCCGTGACAGCAGATCGGCGAGGAAGCCGAGCCGTGCCGCCCACGCCACCAGGAACATCGCCCCGACCACGACCGCGAGCCCGGCGGCGAGCGCGGCGTACCGGTCCGGGGCGCCCGCGGCGAGTGGCCCGACCACGGTGGCGGTCATCAGTGCGGTGGTCGACTCGGGCCCGACGGACAGGAGCCGTGACGAACCCAGCAGGGTGTACAGCAGCAGGGCGGGGAGGATCGCCCACAGCCCCGCGACCGGCGGCAGTCCCGCGAGGCCCGCATAGGCCATGACCTGCGGAACGAGATAGGCCGCGACGGTCACTCCGGCCAGCAGGTCGCCGCGCAGCCACGAACGGTGGTATCCGGCCAGTACGGTGAGTCCTGGAGCCACCCGCCGCACGAGACCGCGTCGGCCTTCCCCGGCGGTCGCACCCGGGCGCTCGGACATGGGGCTCCCTTCGTCACCCCCTTCAGCATCGCCCCACGGGCGTCCCACCGCGAGGGCCGACCGGCCCTCATGGGCGGCGCTCCGGGCTCGCCGGGCATCGCGACGTAGCCAGCGATGGCGTGTCGGACGTGATGCACGGGGATCGTCCTGGTTCCCGCCGTCGTCTCCGGCACCGGAACGCTGACGGTGCGGACACAGTCTCTGTACTCCGCGGTGGCCTCGCCGCTCTTCGCCACTCCGCGGTCGCCTCGCCGCTCTTCGACCCGACCGGCAGCCGGACAGAACCGCCGAAGCCACCGTAGCGGAACTCCGTGTGATGCCTCTCGGACGTCTCGCTTCCGGCGTGGCGCACCCGGATTCGACCGCGGGTGGGCCCACCGGTCCCCCTCTGTCCCCGGTCGGCGCCTTTCATCCGGTCGTGCGGCGCCACTTGGATCACTCACTGCCGGCTGCTGCCAGGAACGTCCCATGGGCGCCCCTCACCGGGGAGGGACCGACCGGGCCCTCCTGCCGGGACCAGCAGGTCAACCTCCGGTCCGAAGGGGACCACCCGGCACCGCTGCCCCCTACCGGTACCCACACAGCCTCAGGTTGGGGCCGGACGGCCCCTTCGCCCCGCTCCGCCGACGGCAGCAGGCTCAAGCATGGCAAGCACCGCAGCACACCTCATCCGGGAGGAGGCCCCCATGTCCGCCACGTATCTGGACTCGTCGGCGTTGGAGAAGCTGATCGCTGCGGCCGTCGCCGCGCCCTCGATGCACAACACGCAGCCCTGGCGTTTCCGCCTCGACGCCGACTCGACCACCGTGGAGATCCACGCCGACGCCGGACGGGCACTGCCGCACGAGGATCCGCACGGCCGGGCCCTGCACATCGCCGCCGGCGCGGCCCTGTTCAACCTGCGGGTCGCGGTGAGCCACTTCGGCTGGAAGCCGGTCACTCGGCTGCTCCCGGACCCCCGCCGTCCCGGTCTGCTCGCCTCGGTGCACATCACTGGGCGCACCAGCCCCCGCACACTCCACGGCGACGATCTGTACGAGGCCATCTGGCACCGGCACAGCAGCCGCTTCCCCTTCGGCGACCAGCCCGTTCCCGTGTCCGTTCGCCACGAGCTTGCCGAAGCCGCCCAAGCCGAAGGCGCCACGCTCGCCGTCACCGGCCCGCGTGAGACGGCGCGGCTGCTGCGGATCACCACCGAAGCGGAGCGCCGTAACCACGCCGACCCGGCACGCGGCGCCGAAAGCCGCCGCTGGTCGAGCCGCGACGGGGCCGAGGACACGGGCATCCCGTCCGCGGCGCTGGGGCCGCAGGACACCTTCGAGCAGCTCCCCATGCGTGATTTCAGCGCGCGGCGATCCCTGGAGCGGCTGCCGGCCCGGCCCTTCGAACGGACACCCGCGCTCGCGTCGCTCAGCACCGGCCACGACCGGCGCACCGACTGGCTCCGGGCCGGGCAGGCGCTTGAGTGCGTCCTGCTCGTCGCCACGGCGCACGGTCTGCGCACCTCACTCCTGCACCAGGCTCTGGAGTGGACCGACCTCCGCGACGACCTGCGCCCCGCGACGTCCCCCTTCGACCACGTGCAGATGCTCATCCGATTCGGCTACGGCCCGGAAGGGCCTCCCACGCCCCGTCGCACACCGCTGCTCTTCCTCGACCTCGACGGCGCCGTCCCTCAGGGAGACCAGTACTGACCGAGGACGAATCACCCCTCCCCCGGGACCGGTCGGCCGGGGCCGGGGCCGACCGGCCCATGGGGCGACGGCCGAGAGCACCGCACAGTGGAGGGGAACGCACGTGACGAAGGAGGCGGAAGCCATGCGGCACCGGATGGTGAGCGATCTGATGACGACTTCGGTCGTACGAGTGCGCGAGGACGCCGGTTTCAAGGACATCGCCAAACTGCTGGCCGAGTACGACATCACGGCGATACCCGTCGTGGACGACGACGACCGGCCCGTGGGCGTGGTGTCAGAGGCGGATCTGCTGCGCAAGGAGGCGGGTCAGCTGGACCCCGCAGGACTGCTGCCGGTCCTGCACCCGCTCCCCGCCGACCGGGACAAGCAGGAGGCGACCGACGCCCGAGGTCTGATGAACAGCCCGGCCATCACGGCCCGGCCGCAATGGACGGTGGTGGAGGCCGCCCAGGTGATGGAGCGCTCGCACGTCAAGCGGCTGCCGGTGGTGGACGAAGTCGACCGGCTGGTCGGACTGATCAGCCGCGCCGACCTGCTGCGGGTGTTCCTGCGCGGTGACAGTGCCATCCGCGAGGAGATCTCCGGTGACGTACTGGTCCGCACCCTGGGCATCTCGCCCGACTCGGTGACCGTGCGGGTCGTGGACGGCCGGGTCTCCTTGGCGGGAACCGTCGAGCGGAAATCCCTCATCCCCGTCGCCGTGCGGATGTGCCAAGGCGTGGACGGAGTCGTGGAGGTCACCGAACAGCTGCGCCACCGGACGGACGACACCTCCGAAAACCTGTACGCCGACTCACCGCGCCACACCCAACTGTCGCCTTGACGGTCGCGGTGCGGCGGCACTTTCCGGCGCGCGCGGGGGGCTGGACGCCGACCTGCGTGTGCGCTCAAGGAGCGATACAAGTGGGGGAAGGAACCGACGCGACGGGATGCGACGTTCCGCCGACCTGCGGCCTCTGCTGTGTCTCCCCAGGGCCCGAGGGTCCCCGGGGGGCAGGATGGGCGATGATGGGACATGGAGAATGCCGGCCCCCTGGGAAACGGCCTCGGTCAGCTTCCGGACCCGGTCACCTCGGCCACGGCGGTCGTCGACGCGCGGGGGACCGTCACCGGGTGGAGTACCGGCGCGCAGCGGTTGCTCGGGTACCCGTACGAGGACGTCGTAGGGCGCCCCGCGGCGTGTCTGTTCGGCTGCGACGCCGACGCCCCGGTGGACTTCTCCGCGGTACTTGAGGGACGCAGCGGGACGACCCCGCTGCGACACCGCGACGGCCATCACACGGAAGCCGAGCTGCGGGCGTACCCGTCACTCGACCGCGAGGGCAACGCGCAATGGCTCATCGTGGCCACGCCTCCACAACGTCCTCGTCCGGGTCAGGAGCCGCATCCGGACAAGGACGAGGCCACGACGGAGGAGGCCTTCGCGCAGAGCCACCTTCCTGTGATGATCTACGACTCCGATTTGCGGGTCCTGCGCGGCAGCGCCGGCGCGACCCGTCAACTGGGGCTCACAGAGCGGCAGATGCGCGGTCGGCGTGTCACCGACATCCTGCCGCCCCATGTCTGCACCAGGGTCGAAGAGGGGATGCGCAGGGTGTTCGACACGGGGGCACCGGAACTCTTCCACGTACATGGCCGGCCCCGGCCCGGAGCCCACGGAATCTTCTGGGCCGTCACCGTGTCCCCCGTAAGGAACCCCGCGGGAGAGGTGCGACACGTACAGGTCGTCGCTCTCGACACCACCGAGCAGCACCGGGCCCGGGAACGGCTCGCCCTGCTGAACGACGTCAGCGCACAGGTGGGCAGCACCCTCGACGTGACGCGCACCGCTCAGGAGATGGCCGACTTTGCGGTGGGCCGGCTCGCCGACTTCATCAGTATCGACCTGCTGGACTCGCTGTTCCGCGGTTTCGAGCCCAGGACTCCCAGCGAGGGCTCCGTCGGTCTGCGCCGCGCCGCGCAGCAGTCCGTCCTTCCCGGCGTCCCCGAGTCGGTGATCCAGCCCGGAGATGTCGACTACTACCCGGAATCCTCGCCGCCCGCCCGCTGCCTGCTCACCGGGCATTCCTCGCTGCACAGCACCCGGGACGACGCCGTCGAGAGCTGGGGGACGGCCGACCCCGAGCGCGCGGTGAAGGTCCGCACCTTCGGAATGCACTCGCTCATGGTCATCCCGCTGCGCGCCCGAGGCATCACGCTCGGGGTGGCCGTGCTTGTCCGCCACCGGCGCCAGGACCCCTTCAACGAGGACGATCTGCTCCTCGCGGAGGAGATCGCCGCGCGCGCCGCCGTGGCCGTGGACAACGCCCGCCGGTTCACGCGCGAGCGGAACACCGCCCTGGCCCTGCAGCGAAGTCTGCTTCCGCAGCGGCTCGCCGCCCAGGAGGCCGTGGAGGTGGCGCACCGCTATCTGCCGGCCCGTTCCCGGGCCGGGCTGGGCGGCGACTGGTTCGACGTGATCCCCCTGTCGGGCGCCCGGGTCGCCCTGGTCGTCGGAGACGTGGTGGGCCACGGTCTGCACGCCTCCGCCACCATGGGACGGCTGCGGACCGCGGTACGCACTCTGGCGGACGTCGACCTCCCTCCCGAGGAGCTCCTCGTCCATCTGGACGACCTGGTCACCCATCTCAGGGCGGAGGAGGGCACGGGCACGGAGGAGCCGGAGCTCGACAACGTCACCGATCTCATCGCCACCTGTCTGTACCTGGTCTACGACCCGGTCTCGCGCCGCTGCGCGGCCGCCGGAGCAGGGCATCCTCCGCCCGCCGTGGTGACGCCCGACGGGACGGCGGAGTTCATCGACCTGCCGGTCGGCCCGCCGCTGGGAGTGGGCGGGCTGCCTTTCGAGGCGGTCGAATGGGAGGTGCGCCGCGGCAGCCTGCTCGCGCTGTACACGGACGGCCTCGTCGAGGTCCCCGAACACGACCTCGGCAAGGGCATGGCGTTGCTGCGCCAGCGCCTGGAACGGCCCGCTGCCTCGCTGGAGGCCCTCTGCGACGACCTGGTCAAGACCCTGCTCCCCGCGCAGCCGTCGGACGACGTCGCCCTGCTCGTGGCACGCACCCGCGCCCTCGACTCGAGCCGGGTCGCCACCTGGGATCTGCCTGCCGACCCGGCCGCCGTGGCGGGCGCGCGTGGCGAGGTCTCCCGTCGCCTGGCGGAGTGGGGACTGCACGAGGTCTCCTTCACCGCCGAGCTGGTGGTGAGCGAGCTGGTCACCAACGCGATCCGCTACGGCGGCCCTCCCATTCAGCTGCGCCTGATCCACGACACCGTGCTCATCTGCGAGGTCTCCGACGGCAGCAGTACCGCCCCGCACATGCGGCGGGCCCGCACCTTCGACGAGGGCGGGCGCGGCCTGTTGCTCGTGGCCCAGTTCGCCAAGCGTTGGGGCACGCGCCACCTGCCCGGAGGGAAGTCGATCTGGGCGGAGATCGACATCCAGAACGAGCGAACGTAACGGCGACCGAACATGTCTGCAGACGGACGTAGCCCGCGCTCACAGCAGACACGATCGACCGCGGAGCGGCCAGAATGAGACATGCCCGAGTGATCGTGACCCAAGTGCGCTGAGATGGCCCGAACGACCCCATGGGGCGGGTCCGTGGGGGGCGAACGTGGGAGAAACGATCAGTTCGGCATCGGCCGCACCGGCCTCGGCGTCGGGCTGCGCGGCGTTGACGTGCTGTGCCGGGGAGTGCGGTGCCCGTTCGGGAGGCGCCGAGGACCGGTTCCGGGGATTGCTGGAGGCGGCGCCGGACGCCATGATCATCGTGGACGACACCGGGACGATCAGACTCGTCAACGCCCAGACCGAAGTGCTCTTCGGTTACGGCCGCGAGGAACTCCTCGGCCGTTCAGTGGACTTGCTGGTACCCGACCGCTTCCGAGCCCACCACTCACTGCACCGCACCGGCTACGCCGAAAATCGTCAGGTGCGTCCGATGGGCGCCGGCCTTGAGCTGCACGGCCTGCGCAAGGACGGCACCGAATTCCCCGTCGAGATCAGCCTCAGCCCCCTGGAGACCACCGACGGCCTCCTCGTCTCCGCCGCCGTCCGCGACGTCAGCGACCGCAAGGCGGCCGAGGACCGGTTCCGGGGATTGCTGGAGGCGGCGCCGGACGCCATGGTGATCGTGGACGACACCGGGACGATCAGACTCGTCAACGCCCAGACGGAAGCGCTCTTCGGTTACGGCCGCGAGGAACTCCTCGGCCGTTCAGTGGACTTGCTGGTACCCGACCGCTTCCGAGCCCACCACACCCAGCACAGGACCGGCTACACCAACAACCGCCAGGTGCGCCCGATGGGCGCCGGTCTCGAACTCCACGGCCTGCGCAAGGACGGCACCGAATTCCCCGTCGAGATCAGCCTCAGCCCCCTGGAGACCACCGACGGCCTCCTCGTGTCCGCCGCCGTCCGCGACGTCAGCGACCGCAAGGCGGCCGAGGAACGCATCAACGAGCTGGCCGCGCTCGTCGAGTCCTCTCAGGACGCGATCCTCGCCAAGACCCTCGACGGGCACATCACCTACTGGAACGCCGCCGCCCAACGCCTCTACGGGTATACACGCGCCCAGGTCATGGGCCACCACGTGTCCCTGCTGGCCCCGCCCGAACACGGCCACGAGATCGACCTCCTGATGGACCGGTTGCGCAACGGGGAAAGGGTCGAACACTTCGAGACACTGCGGGTCACCCGTCACGGCGACCTCCTCGACGTCGACATCACACTGTGGCCGACCCGCTCCCCCGACGGCGAGGTCATCGGCGCGTGTGCCATCGTCCGCGACATCAGCGATCGCAAGCGGGCCGAAGCCGAGCTGACTGTCCTGTACGAACAACAGCGGCACATCGCGCTGACCTTGCAGCGCAGTCTGATGGGCACTCCGCCCGCCATCCCCGGTCTCACGACCGCCAGCCGCTACCGGCCCGCCACCCAGGGGGCCGGGGTGGGCGGCGACTGGTTCGACCTGGTCCCGCTGGGCGCCGGCCGCGTCGGCGTCCTGATCGGCGACGTGATGGGACGCGGGCTGGAAGCCGCCGCAGTCATGGGCCAGTTGCGATCCGCCGCGCACGCCCTGGCCAAGACCGGAATGCAGCCCCGCCAGCTCATGCAGGCCCTCGACGCGGCCGTCGCCGACCTCGACGTCCCGGACCAACTGGTCACCTGCTGCTACCTGGTGATCGCGGCCGACGCGGACGCGGTGACGATCTGCTCCGCCGGACATCTGCCCACCCTGGTGGCCACCCCGGGCGAGGGCGCCCGTGCGCTGCCCGCGCCCGTCAACGCGCCCCTCGGCGTGGGTGATGTCCTCTACCAGCAGTGCAGCGCGGTCATCCCGCCCGGCGCCACCCTCGTGCTCTACACCGACGGACTGATCGAGACCCCCGGCAGCGACATCGAGGACCAGCTCTCGCAGCTCACCGCCACGCTGAGCGACCTGTTCACGACCGCCCCCGACCTGGAGGCGGCTGCCGACCACGTCCTGACCACCTTGCTGCCCGACGCCGAGGGTCACAACGACGATGTCACCCTGCTGCTGACTCGGCTGCCCGACGCGCCACTGGCCACCGTCTCCCTCGACCTCCCGGCAGTCCCCGACTCCGTCCCCGAGGGCCGAGCCTTCCTGAGCAAGGCCCTCACCTCGTGGGGCTGCGCCACAAAAGCGGACGACGCGCGGCTGCTGCTCTCCGAAGTCCTCACCAACGCCGTTCAGCACGCCCAGGGCCCCATCGGGCTGCACCTGTGCCGGACCGCCTCGGACCTGACGGTCGAAGTCGGCGACCACAGCCCGCAGTTGCCCCAACCCCGCTTCGCGGCCGACGACGACGAGTGCGGGCGCGGACTGATCCTCGTCCGCGCGCTCGCCGACAACTGGGGCGTACGCCCCACCGACGACGGCAAGACCACCTGGTTCACCCTCCGCCTGTGAGCGGACCCGCCGTCATCGTGCTGCCTGGTGACATCGTGCTGCCCGGCGTCGCCTCGTCCGTCGCTCACTGGCCGGACGAGGTGGCGGTGCCCGAGCCGCTGGACGGGCCCTGACCGCTCAGGACGAGTTCCTTCGCCCGGCGGAACTCGTCGTCCGTGATGTCGCCGCGGGCGCGGATCTCGGACAGCTTGGCCAGTTCGTCGACGCTGCTGGTTCCGGTGCCGCCGCCCGCCGTCTGCCGGATGTAGGAGTCGAAGGCCTCCTGTTGCGCGCGGGCCTGGTTCACCTCTCGGCGGCCCATGTTCCTGCCGCGGGCGATCACGTAGACGAGGACGCCCAGGAAGGGCAGGAGGATCACGAACAGGAGCCAGCCGGCCTTGGCCCAACCACTCAGCTCGTCGTCACGGAAGATGTCGACGATGATCCGGAAGAGCAGGATGAACCACATGATCCACAGGAAGAACCAGAGCATGCTCCAGAAGACGCTCAGCAGCGGGTAGTCGTACGCGAGGTACATCTGTGTGCTCATGTCGCTCCTCCATCCCGGGCGTTCGCCCGGCAGTCGTTCCTCCAGATTCAGCATGCGCACGGCAAGGTTCGTCCGGCCTCACCCGGCACGGGTGAACATCCGCGCGGAGTCTCAGGGCGACGGGGCGGAGCCGTACGGGTCCGCGGCACGTGCCCGGCGGAGCGCGGCTCGCCAGGCGAAGGCGAGGACGAGTTCGATCAGGCCGAGCAGCACGAGCCACAGGCCGAGCAGCCGGGTCAGGGCGCGGGCGGACTCGGTCGGCAGGGCGAGCACCACGACTCCCGCGACGATGCCGAGCGCCGCGGCGCAGAAGACGACACCACGGTGCGGGAGGGCCTTCATGGCGATGGCCGTGTAGGCGGTCAGCATGCCGGACACGAGCCAGACGATGCCGACGATCAGCGAGAGCGCGGCGATGGTCTGCAGCGGGTTCCTCAGGCACAGCACCCCGGCCAGGACGAACAGCACCGAAAGCAGCAGCCCGGGGAGCCGCTCGCCGTGCTCATCGCGGCCGAAGACCGCCACGAAGCGGAACACCCCGGTCACGACCAGGTAGAGACCGATGAGTACGGCCAGGATATGCAGGGTCTCGTCCGGCCACACCAGTACCAGGATGCCCGGCACCAGCGTCGAGACCGCCGAACCCAGGATCCAGGTCCATGAGCGGCCGAGTCCCGCCAGCAGTTCCTCGGGGTCGGCGGGCGGCGCGGAGGCCGGCCCTTCGGGCCTTGGCCCGGGTTCGGTACGCGGCGCCGGACCACGCGATTCGGTCATGGCTCCTCCTCACGCGGTCGAGCGGGTCGTCGCCGGACCGCCGACGGGACGGTGTGCGGGGACTGCACCGGGTCAGCGTCCCGCGCGCCGCCCGCTGCCGGGTCACCCCCGGCGGGTGATCGTCCCTGCCCCGGGGCGGGTGATCGTCCCCACCCTCGGGACGGCGGCCGCCCCGTCACTCCGGTAGTCGGCGCATCTCCACGACGTGCAGTCCCAGCGACTGGCAGCGAGCCAGCAGCCCGTACAGGTGCGCCTCGTCGACAACGGGGCCGAACAGGACTGTCTGACCGGACATCACCACGTGATCCATCTCCGGAAACGCCTTGGTCAGCGTCTCCGTCATGTGTCCCTCGACACGGATCTCGTAGCGCATGGGCTCAGAACGACCTTTCAATGCGTCAGGACGAGCTTGAACGAGATGATCAGCAGGCCGAGCAGCAGATTGATCGAGGCAGTGACGGCCGTGAGGCACCAGGAGGCGCCCGCACTCCGTGCCGCGGCCGCCGACCAGCCCACCTGCCCGGCCACGGCGACGGCGAGCGCCAGCCAGAAGGTGCCCTGGAGGTCGAGGCCCAGGAGCGGGCTGACGGCCACGGCCACGGTCGGCGGGACGGCGGCCTTGACGATCGGCCACTCCGCACGGCACACCTCGACGACGGTCCTCCGGTCCAGGGACTGTCGGGCCAGACGCGCTCCGAAGAGCTGGGCGTGCACGTGCGCGATCCAGAACGCCACGCCGGTACCCAACAGCAACACCGCCAGCTCCAGGTGGGCGAACGAGCCCAGCGTGCCGGTGCCGATCACCACCGATGCGGCGAGCATGGACCCGTAGACACCACCGGTGTAGTCGGCTTGCGCCCGATGGTCGGCGTCGGCCGCTGAGGGTACGACGGGTTCGGTCCGGGACATCAGGGCCTTCTTTCCGACTCGGCGCACCGGACCGAGGGCATCGGCCGCATCGCCGGATTCGGGATGCGGGCGCCCCGCCCGGTCGGGAGGTGCGTGGTGCCGCCACTCCCATCGCATCCGAACGGCTCGTCCCGCGCCTCACCCGTGACGGGCGAGGGTGCTCACCGGTACGGGTTCACAGCAGCCGCAGCTCGCGCGCCCGGCGCACCGCTTCGTTGCGCCGGTTCACCGCCAGTTTCCGGTAGACGCTCTTGAGGTGGGTCTTGACCGTGTTCACCGACACGCAGAGGTCGGCCGCGATCTCTTCCGTCGACATCGTCTGGGCCAGTCGCTGGAGAACGTCGCGTTCGCGTTCGCTCAGCTCCTGTACGACGAGCGGTGCGGGTGTTTCGGGCCGGGGCGCCTCGCCGGTCGTCAACCAGCCCGCGGCCAGTGGCCGCAGTGGCGCCGTGCCCAGGAGACGTCGGATCCACGGTCCGGCCTCGATGAAAGGACGCCGCAGCCGCTCGCGCCGGGCCTCCAGGAGCGCCTGGCCCACCAGCTTGCCCGCGGCGGCGGAGTCACCCGACTCCAGTGCGGCCTGCGCCCGTGTCAGCGTGGCCCGCACGGTCACCGCCGGACCGGCCGGGCCCTCGGTGCGCAGACGGTCGAGCAGGCCGAGC
>NZ_JBEYFS010000079.1:0-46448 GCF_040634475.1 Streptomyces sp. NPDC007095 | reverse complement strand
TGTGGCGGTCCGGGTCGCCTGGGCGGACACCCCCCCCCCCCCCCCTTTGGGGGGGGGGGGGCCGGCGGGTTAACCCTCGCCGGGGGGGCCCGCCGCCCACGTGCGTACGACCGGTGACCGGCGTCAGTCCGTGCCGGACTCCATCGCGGCGCGGTCCAGCATCGTCTCCTCGTCCGTGGCCTCGCCCCGCGAGGCGATCACCTCGGCGCCGCCCTCGTCCATGGCGCCGATCAGTCCGGTCGAGGCCGCCTGCGCGGCGCCGATCGGCGTCGGGTGGTCGCCGCCGACCAGGCCCAGGCCCGCGTACTGCTCGAGACGGGCACGGGAGTCGGCGATGTCCAGGTTCCGCATGGTGAGCTGGCCGATGCGGTCCACCGGGCCGAACGCCGAGTCCTCGGTCCGCTCCATGGAGAGCTTGTCCGGGTGGTAGCTGAGCGCCGGGCCCCGGGTGTCTAGGACCGAGTAGTCCTCGCCGCGCCGCAGCCGCAGGGTCACCTCGCCGGTGATCGCCGCGCCGACCCAGCGCTGCAGCGACTCGCGCACCATCAGCGCCTGCGGGTCCAGCCAGCGGCCCTCGTAGAGCAGCCGGCCCAGTCGCCGACCCTCGTTGTGGTACGCGGCCACGGTGTCCTCGTTGTGGATCGCGTTGACCAGACGCTCGTAGGCGATGTGCAGCAGCGCCATGCCGGGCGCCTCGTAGATGCCGCGGCTCTTGGCCTCGATGATCCGGTTCTCGATCTGGTCGGACATGCCGAGGCCGTGCCGGCCGCCGATCGCGTTGGCCTCCATGACGAGGTCGACCGGGGAGCCGAACTCCTTGCCGTTGATGGTGACCGGACGGCCCTGGTCGAAGCCGACCGTCACGTCCTCCGTGGCGATCTCCACCGACGGGTCCCAGAACCGCACGCCCATGATCGGGTCGACCGTCTCGATACCGGTGTCGAGGTGCTCCAGGGTCTTGGCCTCGTGCGTGGCGCCCCAGATGTTGGCGTCCGTGGAGTACGCCTTCTCCGTCGAGTCCCGGTACGGCAGCCCGTGCGCGAGCAGCCACTCCGACATCTCCTTGCGGCCGCCGAGCTCCGTGACGAAGTCCGCGTCCAGCCAGGGCTTGTAGATCCGCAGGTGCGGGTTGGCGAGCAGCCCGTACCGGTAGAACCGCTCGATGTCGTTGCCCTTGAACGTGGAGCCGTCGCCCCAGATCTGCACCCCGTCCTCGAGCATGGCCCGCACCAGCAGCGTGCCGGTCACGGCACGCCCCAGCGGCGTGGTGTTGAAGTACGGACGCCCGCCCGACCTGATGTGGAACGCGCCGCAGGCGAGTGCGGCCAGCCCTTCCTCGACCAGCGCGGCACGGCAGTCGACGAGCCTGGTGATCTCGGCACCGTACGCGGTGGCACGGCCGGGCACGGTCGCGATGTCGGGCTCGTCGTACTGACCGATGTCGGCGGTGTACGTGCACGGGACAGCGCCCTTGTCACGCATCCAGGCGACGGCGACCGAAGTGTCGAGCCCGCCGGAGAAGGCAATGCCGACGCGCTCGCCGGTGGGGAGGGAAGTGAGGACCTTGGACATGGCAAGATTATGCAACAGGATGCATGATCATGCAAGGCGCACCATGCCATCGCGAAGTGACCGAGACCACAAAGGAAACGGCGCCGTTTCGATAGCGCCGGAACTAGGGTGATGACACTGAGGTGAACGAAACCGTTTCGTTCACAGGGAGTGCGGTGGCGGCCACCCGGCCCACGTCGGCAGTCGTCCCCACCCTCACGAAGGGCGCCCGTCATGACCTCCGTACTCGTCGTCCACAGCCAGTCCCTGTACCGTCTCGGTCTGCGCATGCTCCTGGCGGCCGAGCCCGACCTGTCCGTCGTCGGCGAGGCGACGAGCAGCGCCGAGGCGGTCCGCATGAGCGCCGCGCTGGGTCCCGACGTCGTCGTGATGGGCGGCCACGCAGCCGATCCGAGCGGCGTCGAGGCCATCCGCCGCATCACCCGGCCCCTCACCCCCCTTCCGGCGCCCGAACCCGTCAGAGCCGGTGGGCACCCCCCGCGCGTACTGATCCTGACCCCCGGCAGCCACGAGGGGTACGCCTACGCGGCACTGCGCGCCGGAGCCGGTGGATTCCTCCCCCAGGACGCCACTCCCGAGGAACTGACCGCGGCCGTCCGTATCGTGGCCGCCGGAGACGCCGTCACCACTCCCAGCGTCACCCGTGCGCTCATCGACGCCGTCCGCCAGGAGCGCCCGGCCCGCACCACCGAGCAGGAAGCAGGGCTCGACACGCTCACCGAGCGGGAACGCGACGTCCTCACCTCGGTCGCCTCCGGCTGGTCCAACGCCGAGATCGCCGCGCGGCTGTCCATCGCGCCGACCACCGTCAAGTCACACGTCAGCCACATCCTCGCCAAGATCGGCGCCCGCGCCCGCGTACAGGCGGTGGCCTTCGCCTACGAGTCGGGCCTGGTGCGACCGGCCGCCTGACGCCGGCCCGCGCCGCCGACTCCGCAAGCAGATCCGCGTCGCGGGGCCACTCCACGTAAGCCACGCCTCCCCCTCGCGCCGCGCCCCGGCCAAGGCCGCCGCGACCCCAAAACGCCTGTCAGACGCGCTCCGCGGTGGTGCCACGCAGAACGAGGCGCGGGGCCAGTACGACCTCGCGGGACTCGGTGCGGCCCTCGTCCAGGCGCTCGACGGCGGCGACCACCGCATGCCGGGCCTGTTCACGGGCGTTCTGGCTGACCGTGGTCAGATTGAAACAGCTCAGGCGGGAGAGGGCGTCGTCGTCGTAGCCGACCACTGACACCTCGCCCGGGACGGCGACACCTGCCCGGGACAGAGCCGCCAGGACGCCGATGGCGGACTGGTCGTTGAACGCGACGATGGCGGTGGGGAGTTCGGCGCCGTCGAGCAGTTGACGCGCGGCACGTTCGCCGGCCGCCTCGGTGTTGTCGCCGCGCAGGACCCCGATGTGCGCGTCCAGGCCATGACGGCGCATGGCGGCGCGGTAGCCACGGCGACGGTCGGTGGCGATGACACCCTTGCCGCCGTCGACGTACGTGATCGCACGGTGGCCGAGTTGCACCAGTCTGGAAGGAGATCGACGCTCTGGCCCGCAAGAACGACGTCCGGGTCGCCATCGAGATGCACCCGCACAACCTGGTGTTCTCGCCGGTCACCCTGAAGCGGCTCGTCGACGAGACCGGCGCGACGAACGTGGGCGCGGAGATGGACCCCTCGCACCTCATGTGGCAGGGCATGGACGTCGTCGCCTGCATCAAGTGGCTGGGCCCGCTGGTGTTCCACGCCGCGGCCAAGGACGCGACGCTCTGCCCCGGCGCCGACATCCGTGGCGTGCTGGACACCTCGTTCACCCGCGTGCCCGCCGACGCGCCGGACAAGGTGCCCACCGGCTACGGTTTCTGGTGCAACGCCTGGCCCGAGAACCCGGCGTGGAAGTTCGTCGCCGTCGGCGTCGGACACGACGTCGCCCACTGGACCGAGTTCCTGCGCGCCCTCGCCGAGATCGACCCGGACATGGCCGTGAACATCGAACACGAGGACGCCGCCTACTCCCAGACCGAGGGACTGGCTCTGGCAGCCAAGAACCTGCACAGCGCCGCGGCCGCTCTGTAACTCCACCCCGCCCCTTGGTCCCGTGCCCACCGAACGGGCGCGGGACCATCGACTGCCGCGGCTCACCCGGTCAGCTGCGAGCCAGGCTCACAAGGAACTCGGTCTCCGGGTCGTGCCGCCGGTCACAGACCCTGGGGACCGCGATGAGGACGGCGAGGGCCCGGCACCAGCCCAGGACACGATCGGGAGACAGCCCAGGAACCAGTACCGACAGCTCTTCGATCCTCCGCTCCAGCCCCGCCCGCTCCACGACTCCCTCCAACACCCAGTCCACCGTGTCGAAGTCGGGATCGCCCCATGCGGGCCGTGGGTCGATCGCCACCATGCCCGCGCCCGGACCGGACAGCACGTTGGCCGGATGAAGATCGCCATGCACAAGTCCTACGGGACCGCTGGTGGCCAGTTCCAGGGCCGCCGTTCGGGCTCGACCGAGCACGGCCGAGTCAAACAGTCCGCTCCTCCCGGCCCCGGCCCCGGCCAACCTGCGGCTGGTCAAGTCGAAGAGGAATCCGATCCGATGTGACAACGGCCGCAACACCGAACGCCGCGCCGGTGCGGGAGAAGGGGCCCGCAGATCCCGAAGCAGCACAGCGACCTCGGGCAACCGCCACGCGAGCTCCCTCACCGGCACTCCCGGCTCCACGCTCTCCAGCAGCAAGGCCCCCTCACCAAGCTCCTGCGCCAACAGGGTCACAACCGACGATGTCCCCGCCCAGGCCCGCAGAGCTTCGGCTTCCTCGGCGGCGATCACGGGATCCGGCGTGAGTTTCAGCCACACAGGGCTGCCATCCTCGCGCCGCACGCACCGGAAGACCCGCGAAGTGCCTCCCCCACCCGCCCCCACAAGCTCCAGATCCCAGCGAGCGACGAGCCGGCCGACCACGACCGGCAACACATCACACCAGCCGAGCACCTCGGGCCCGAACCGAACGACGAGCCGATCGCGGACCTCCGGTCCGACAAGGGTCAAATCCCTCAACACATCCCCCGCAAGTGGTCGATCCCCTCCCGCGAATCGACAATAGGGTCTGGCCGGTCCGTGATGAGCCACGGGGGCGGCGCCCGAGTGTGATGTCACCGTCCGCCGAGCGTCACCTTGGCGGCCTTCGTCCACTCCAGGTCGACCAACTGCACGTTGCCGCCCGTACAACGGCCACGGGTCGACCTTTCGTACGTGGAGCCGTATCGGTAGGTGCCGTTGCCCTGCGCGTTCGCCGCGGGCTGTGTGAAGTAGGCGACCGACCGGGGCACCTTGTCGCAGTGGACAGCAGTGCCGAAGTACTCGCTGAAGTTGGACGGGACACCGAGCAGGGTCTGGTTGCGCGGCACCCGGAGACTTCCGATGGCGGTGTCGACGCCTGTCTTCATGTTCCGGATCCACGCGCCCCACCACTGCCCACCCGCGTCCGCGTTCAGGCGCCACACCCGGAGCCGGTAGTCGGTCTGCCGGTCAATGGCATAAGCGAGCCGGCAGCTGAGCCCCGTTCCCTCGCCACCGAACGTCCCGCAGCTCCCCTTGCCGGCGTTGGCGTTCCAGAGCGAGAAGATCGCCGTCTCACCGGTCGTGTGATTGAAGCGCGTCCCGTCGGTCTGCAGGCCCATGTACCCGCCGTTGCCCGGTGTGGCCGTGAAGTCCCACATCATGGCCCAGTACGAGTGGTTCGCCTTCTGGGTGATCTGCACCCGCTGGTCGATGTTCCAGAACCCGTCGGCGCCGTGGAAGTTCCATATCGCGTACTCGTTGGCGTCCTGGTGTTGCGCGGCCTGTGCCGGCGCCGTGCTCAGCATGAGCACCGCGCAGACGGCCGCGACGAATCCCAGAACCCCGCGCGCCCGAGAGCGCCGACCCCGTGGACGTGCCGTTCCGCTGTCGATCGTCCCCACCCCCCTGTTCACGCCGACCGCCCCCGCGACGACTGTCCGAACCCGGCGGTGGTCGTGCGCCACCACGCTAGGCGAAGGGGCATAGAAGGCAAAAGGGGCGTGATGGATGTACTGGCGCCCTGCCCGAGTGCTCCGTCACGCCCCCTGCAACGACGTCCACGCCCCGCACCTGCGCGTGCTCGTCCACCTCCTTCCAGCGCGGTCGCGTCAGGCCTACTCCTGGTAGGGAAGCTCTTCGAGTACGTTTCCGGAGTGGTCCCGGGCGACCAGGACGGCCGCGGCGGGGCCTCGCCGGGGCAGGTCGGTGAGGTCGGGTCCGGCGATGAGGAACGTTCCTCCGGCTATTCGTGCCGCCAGGTCGGGCATGCCGTCGCGGCGCAGCACGACCGAGGCGACGTGGGCGTCTTCCACCAAGCCCACCACAGCGATGGTGCCGCTGGCACCGTCCGCGAAGTCGTAGTACATCCGGGTGGCCGCGATGTTCTTGCCGACCACGGCGAAGTCCCGAACCGGGCCCTGTTGAGGAGTGAAGTCGAACACGAACGGGTCCTCGGCACTCGCCCGGTCACCGGTGGTGTGCCGGACGAGCAGCTTGCCGTAGCGGCCGAGCCGGACTCGTTCGTGCGGTGTGAGATCGGCGTGAGCACCGGGTCGCCACTGCTCCGGATCGACGATCGGAGGTGCGTCGGCCGCCGCGAGAACCGTGGTCAGATCCTCGGTGGCGAGGGCGGGCTCCTCGACGGCCGGTACGGGCCGGTCCACGACGGCGGTTGCGCGCGGTGGCAGTGCCGCGACGGGCACGATCTCGCCTTTCGGGCTGCCGTTGGTCCGCAGAACGAGGCCGGTGGCGTCGACGAGGAACGCGTTGGGAGCCACGAACACACCGTCGGCGACCAGCGTCCATCCGAGCGGGCGCCGGTCCGCGGGCCGTTCCACGACCAGGCTGCCGACCTCGGGTGCGACAACCCCCGCGATGGTGCCGAACTCGGTGTGGAACGTCACCGACGCTCCCTCGCCGGCCGACGCGCCGACGGCGGGCCGGGACAACGTGACCCGCTTCGGAGTGAGTTCCGCGAACACCACTCCGTCCGGCGAGCCGAATGCGACCACCCTGATGCCGTTGCGGCGGGCGGTGAGCAACGGCTGCCAGTCGGCCGGATCGGGATGCGCACGGGTCACGGCCGCGGCACAACGGCGTACGTCCGCCGTGGAGACCCACCCGGTTCGCAGACGGTAGAAGTCCTCCACCCTACGAGTGCCGGAGCGTGGTTGATCACCGGGGGCCCCGGGATGCGCGGCGAGGTGCTGTCGCAGCCGCGGCCAACTCGGGAATCCATGCAGGCGGGCGATCACCAACTGAGCGGTGTCGAGGTTGAATTCGACCAGCGGATTCCGACTCTCAGGCGCGTGTCGCGCGACGAGGGCCAAGGCGGTGGGCTGCTGGGAGCGCACGGCCCGCTGCAAGTCCTTCGCCCGCTTCTTGAGCTGTTCCAGACTGGCGCGCTCGGGCAGGGGCACGGTCTGCGGTGCGGTCGGCACGGAGCCTCCTTCGGTGAACCGGTGGTCCGCCGAACCGGCCGAAGGACGGTAGGCCGTCATGACGCTCGTACAAACCAGGTGGGCTCTGCCCTTCCCGCGGACCCGGAGGCGCCCCGCGCGCCCGTTCGACCACTCTACTGCGTCCCCTGCCCCGTCCGTCGACAAGCCGACCCCGAGGTCCAGCCGGGGTCGGTAGGGTGCGGGCGTGCGCGCGCCTGAAGAGCTGAACGAGGTGGACTGGGCGGCCCTTGAGCATGCCTACGGTCCGGCCGGCGACGTTCCGGAGATGATCCGCGTCCTGTACGCGGTGTGGGGGGCGCCTGCGCCGGAGTCCCTCGGTGGACGGGGCGCGCGGCGGTCCTGGCCGAACTTCCGCTGCTGACGGGGTGTTTGACAGAACCGGATCCCTTCGTGCGGCAGGCCGCGATCCGGCTGGCGTGCGTCGGGGCGCGTCCGGCCGACCCTGCCATGGTCCGCATGCTCGCGGACCTTTACGAGAGCGATCCGTCCGCCTCGACTCGGGCCGACGCCCTCACCGCCCTCGCCCTGCTCGATCCTGATCCAGCGACCGTACGGGACCGTGAGGCCACGGCAATCGGCGACCACGATCGGGAAGTCCGCCTGGCTGCCGCGCTGTCGGGCCTGGACCGGGCCGAACCCCCCTGTCCCGCGGCCCTGGTGGCGGTCGTCGCGGCTGACGGCTCGGCTGTCCCGAGCTCACACCGTTTCGCCGCCCGCCCACGGCCCTTCCCATATCCCGGTGCGCCCCGCGACCGCGAGAACGAGCTCCTGACCGAGGACCCGGAGGGCGCGCTGCGTGTCGCGCGCGCATGGATCGCGGCCGGTGACACCCACCGCTGGGGCTCCAGCCTGGTTCGAACAGGTCGATCAGCGGTGGCGGGACCGTGAGGCACAGTGCGTGGCCGCGCTGGCCGAGGCACTGCCCCTGCATCAGGACGGCGCCGAGCGCTCCTCGATCGTCCGCGCGATCGCCCGTCTGATGACCCGGGCCGGCGACCCCGGCAGCGACGTCCGCGACCTGCTGCTCGCTGAGGCCGCCGGTGACGAGCAGGAATACGCGGCCGGCTGCTCGTACGCTCCCGGCGTCGTTCGGCGTCGCTCGGCGTCGAAGGCGGCGGCGTGGTCCGCGAGCACCGGCGGCGGCAGGAACGACGTCGACCGGATGTGCCCGGCGAGTTCACGGATCGTCCAGTGGTGCTCGACCGGGAACCGGTGGCGTCCGGCGGGCTCGAACCCGGCACGGGACAACACGTCGTGGTCAGGGTCCCGCTGCCTCGGCTCGTCCCAGCCGGGCGGAACGCGTCCGGCCGCGCCGAGGGCGTTCTGCCATTTTCGCAGCACGCCGGCGAGCGCCCGCTGCCAGTTCTGGGAGGCCGCCCAGGGGGAGGTCGACCAGCACAGTGCAGGGCAGCCACCGGGCCTGAGCAAGGTGTGGGCGCGCCCGGCGGTCGGAGCGCGGCGGAGTCGGTGGAAGGCATTGCCGATGACGATCAACTCGAAGCTGTCCGGCCCGGCGGGCAGCTCCTCGGCGCCGACGGTGACCGTACGAATGTGGGCCGCGCCGACGGCGATCGCCTTGGCGCGGACCACTTCGGTCATGCCGGGTTCGGCGTCCACGCACCACACGTCGGTGAACGAGTCGCGCAGCGGGAAGGCGAGCCATCGCACGGGGCAGCCTGCTTCGAAGTGGGAAAAGCGGGCACGGCCTGGGTTTTCGGAACCGGTGGCGGCCCGGCCGCAGTGTGTCAGGTGGTGGCCAAGAGGAGATCCTCTCCGCTCGACGGGCGAAGTCCGTCGGTCCGATCGGCGAAGTAGCGTTCGGCGAGGGCGGTTCCCGACACGTGGTGAACGTCCTTGAAGCCGGCGTCACGGGCCAGCGCCAGCATCTCCTGCGGGGCGTAGAAGCTGATGAACGGCGTTCCGGCCGCCTGCGCCTGTGGTTTGGTCGCCTCGAGTGCGGGGCGATCGGCGTCATCGACGAGTTCGGCCGGCAGCATGAACGTCATGGCGAGCGTCGAGCCGGGGGCGAGACCGGCGAGCCGACGCAGGGTCGCCGCGGTGGCGTCTTTGGTGAGATACATGGTGACGCCGGTGCAGGCGACGACCGTCGGCCGGCCGGGATCGAAGCCTGCGTCGGACAGCCGCTCCCACCAGTCCGCACCCGCCTCGAAGTCGACCGGCACCAGGCGCAGCCGGTCGGGGATCCCGTAGCCGAGTTCGATCAGGCGTCGGCGCTTCCAGGCCTGGGTGTCCGGCTGGTCGATCTCGAACACCCTCAGTCGGGCGGCGATCTCAGGCCTGCGCTGGGCGAAGGTGTCGAGTCCGGCGCCCAGCACGACGTACTGGGCGACACCGTGGCCGACCTGCTCGGCCACCAGGTCCTCGATGAATCGGGCTCGGGCCACGATGGCCGCCCGGAACCCGCTGGTGCCCCGCGGGTCCATGTCCGGGCGGCGCTCCCATCCCTCATCAGGTGCCGCCAGTCGCAGTCCGATCTCGTCCTCGATCACGTGCGGCGGCGAGTCGACCCGCACGTGCATCGCCCGCCAGAGCGCGACGCGCACCGCGGTACTGTCCGGCACCTCGCTCTGCTCGTCTGCCACGATGGCCCTCTCCTTGCGGTCAGTGTCTTGGTCAACGCCCCTTCAACGATCTAACGCCCCTTCACCGATCTGACATGACCATCGACACGCCGGGGCGTCAGTAGCCGAAGCTCGTCGTGTAGGCGCACTCGGTATAGATGTAGCCGGACCTCAGCTTGGCCGTGTCCGAGGCCGGGGACTTGCCGGTTCCGCTCCGGGCCTTGTGCACGAAGTACGTGGTACCGGCGGGGAGTCGGATCGTCCGTTGCGGGTAGTTCTTCCCGCTGTCGTTGCACGGTGTGAAGCCCCGCACCAGCGTGCTGGCGAGGGAGTAGGAAGTGCAGCCCGCGCAAGCCTTGAGAGGGAAGCTTCCCGTCACCGGCCCCGTGTACATCACGGTGATGTCGTCGGGGCTGTCGTTCTTGACGGTGACGGTGATATTGCCGCCGGATGCCGTCGTGGGCAGTCTCTTGCCCGCGGCGGGCACCGTCTGGGCGATTTCCGCCGCGATGGCGATCTTCTGGGCGCGAGCTCGGTTCGTGTGGTGCGGATTGTTCTTGACGAACTCGTTCATCGTGGTGACGGCCTCGTCGAAGTGCCCGTCCTTGTACTGGTCCACTCCGCAGGCGTACGTGCCCGAATCCGCGGTCTTGTCGGCCCGGTCGGCGTCCTTGCCGAGGTCCGCGGCCACGCCCGCCTCTTCTCCGGGCAGCTCGCGGACCTGGGTACCCAGGCTGTTCAGGTGCTGGACGGCCGTGCAGGGATCGCCGCCACCCACCTGTTTCACGGCCTTGCCGACCGCCGTTTTGACCGCCGGCTCCACCTTCGCGGCCGACTCGGACCGCGGGAACGTCGTCAGGAGATCGCTGAAATACGTGGTCCAGTCCGCCTCGCCACCGCTCAGCGACTTCGACGCGCACTCGTAGAGCGAGGTCGCCAGCCGATCGTCGGGCCAGGTGGACAGTGCTCCGAGTTCCCGCTTGCCCATGGTCCTCGGCACGGTGCGCAGGTACTTCAAGGGCGCTATGGCGTCGCAGTAGCTCTGCTGGTCGTAGGGCGCACCGACTGTGGCGTAGTACGTCTTGAGCCGGTCGGGGACCCGGGCGGCCGCGCGCGAGCCTGGATGGTCGCTGCGCAGGTCCCGATACACGGCCAGTGACCGGCGGTAGTCGGCCTCCGCCGTTGCGAACGGCTGCTTGCCGGCGGTCTGGACAAGCTTGTCCGCCCGCTCCAGCCGGTCCATGAGCATCGCCTCGGTGGCGTCGTCACGCGCGCCGTCGTACAGGGCGACGCCTCCGGTCGGCACAGCCAGCAGGACGACCCCGAGCGCGATCGCGAGCCAGGAGCGCGGCGGCCACACCAGACGGGTCCGCAGACCCACGACCGCACCATGGACGGCCGCGAGACCGAGGAACGCCAGGTAGACGACGACGGCTCCGCCGGGGACGCCGTCCGGGTCCGCGGGGAGGGCCACCAGGAGCAGAATCGCGGTCGCGACCCAGCACAGCGCCATGAGTCCCCAACGGCGCACCAGCGCATAACCGAGGCCCAGTCCGCACAGGTTCAGCAGCGCCACCGCGGCCGCTCGTAGCCCGTCGGCCGGAGCGGGCGGCGGTGCGGTCGGCATCGGCGGTACGACGAATGCGGCGCGCGGGCCGTTGTTGTCCCAGGACATGACGGCTCCCCCAGTCAATCACGCCCGAAGTTCTATGACTTGTCAGCGTACGTTCAATCGTTCGACCGCGACAGAGGGTGCGCCACGGCGGCGCGGACAGGTGGGCGATCACCCGTCCGATCATTACTAACATTTGATTGATCAGTCCAGACTGATAAACCTACTGTTAATACTTATGAAGGCGGACATAGAAGCAGGCACCGATCACGCCCACGGCCCGGGCGACACCGTCCGGCTCGCCTCCGAGCTTCGCCTCGCCGTAGGCCGCATGACCCGGCGACTGCGCCAGGCCCACGCCGTGGGAGACGTGTCCCTCTCCGGCGTTTCGGTGCTCGCGCGGCTCGCCGCCGACGGCCCCAGCTCCCCGGGATCCCTCGCCGACCTGGAACGCGTACGGCCTCAGGCGATGGCCAGCACGCTCGCCGTTCTCGAACAGCGCGGACTCGTCGGTCGTGGCCCTGACGCGGCGGACGGGCGACGGATCATCGTGGCGATCACCGGGGAAGGACGGGCCATGCTGGCGGAGAGGCGCTCCGAGTCCGTACACCGGCTCTCGGCCGTCCTCGACGAGTTCACCCCTCAGGAGCGCGGGACACTCGCGTCGGCCCTGCCCCTCCTCGACCGACTGGCGGAACGGCTGTGACCGCGCGCACCTCACGCTGGACGCGCCGGAAGGGCACCCCCGCGGGCCCCGGCTACAAGTGGGTCGCCCTGTCCAACACCACGCTCGGTGTACTGATCGCCACGATGGACGCCTCCATCGTGATCATCTCGCTGCCCGCGATCTTCCGCGGGATCGGACTCGACCCGCTCGCGCCCGGCAACATCGGCTATCTGCTCTGGATGATCCTCGGCTATCTGCTCGTGTCGGCCGTACTCGTCGTCGTCCTCGGCCGACTCGGCGACATGTACGGCCGGGTCAAGATCTACAACCTCGGTTTCCTCATCTTCGCCTGTGCCTCCGTCGCACTGTCCCTCGACCCCTTCCGGGCCGGCGCCGGCGCGATGTGGCTGATTCTCTGGCGCATCGTTCAGGCATTCGGCGGCTCCATGCTCACCGCCAACTCGGCCGCGATCCTCACCGACGCCTTCCCCACCCGGCAGCGCGGCATGGCTCTCGGCATCAACCAGATCACCGCACTCGCCGGCCAGTTCCTCGGCCTCCTCGCCGGCGGCCTGCTCGCCGCCGTCGACTGGCGCGCTGTGTTCTGGGTGAGTGTGCCGATCAGTATCACCGGCACCGTCTGGTCGTACCTGAGCCTGCGCGAGACCGCGGCGGGGCGCCCCGGCCGCATCGACTGGCTGGGCAACATCACCTTCGCCGCGGGCGCCGGAATCCTGCTGGCCGGCATCACCTACGGCATCCAGCCCTACGGCTCCCACGCCACCGGCTGGGGAAACCCGTGGGTACTCAGCGGCCTGATCGGCGGCGTCGTCCTGCTGCTGCTCTTCTGCTATGTCGAGTCGCGCGTCGCCGACCCCATGTTCACCCTGGCCCTGTTCAAGATACGGGCGTTCGCGGCGGGCAACCTGGCGGCGCTGCTGACCGCGATCGCACGCGGCGGGCTGCAGTTCATGCTCATCATCTGGCTGCAGGGCATCTGGCTGCCCCTGCACGGCTACGCGTACGAGGACACCCCGTTGTGGGCAGGCATCTTCATGCTGCCGCTGACGCTCGGCTTCCTGATCGCAGGTCCCCTGTCGGGTTACCTGTCGGACCGGTTCGGCGCCCGCATGTTCTCGACGGCCGGCCTGGTCGTCGTCGCGGTTTCCTTCCTCGGGCTGCTCGCCCTGCCCATCGACTTCGACTACGCGCTCTTCGCGGCGCTGCTCCTGTTCAACGGGCTGGGCCAGGGCATGTTCTCCGCGCCGAACACGTCCTCGATCATGGGCAGCGTGCCGCCCGAGTACCGGGGCGTCGCCTCGGGCATGCGCTCCACGTTCCAGAACTCGGGCACCGCGCTGTCCATCGGTGTGTTCTTCTCCCTGATGGTCTCCGGACTGGCCTCATCCCTGCCCGCGGCGCTCAGCAGCGGACTCCAGGCGCACGGCGTACCGGCCGGCTCCGCCGAGCATGCCGCGTCGCTGCCCCCGGTGAGCACGTTGTTCGCCACGTTCCTCGGCAACAACCCCATCGAGCACCTGCTCGGATCCGGCGGAAGCCTCACCCACCTCACCGCGGCCCAACACGCCACCCTGACCGGTCACACCTTCTTCCCGCAACTGGTCTCCGGCCCGTTCCACCACGGACTGGCCATCGTCTTCAGCGTCGCCGCGGGCATGGCGCTGGTGTCCGCCCTCGCCTCGGCCCTGCGCGGCGGGCCCCGTCCCGCTCAGGACAACCCCCCGCAGAGCCGGCCGTCCGCCGCGGCCGGCCCGCCACAGGCCGCACAGCGCCGGAACAACGCTCCCTCGTAGCGATCTCAACCGGCGATCTCAACGCTGAGTTGGGAGCCCAGTTCCTCGAAACCCGGCACGGCGGCGACACGCCGGGAGGCGGCAGGCCGCGCACGCCGTTGCGGCAGGAGGCCGGCGGCGAGGGCATGCGCGACCGTCGCCGAGCCCGTCACCCTCGCCAGCCCGCGTCCGCGCGCTCCCGGCGCCGTCAGTACGCCGATGTGTGCGGTCCGGCCCGGCCAGACCCGATATCCGGCAGCGGCAACCACCTGACCGTGCTCTCGGACCACGAACACGGGCGACGTGATCTCGTCCAGCGCGGCCTCGCCGGCGTCCTCACGACCTGCCGCCTGCTCCAGCAGCCGAAGTTCCGGGTGGCTGGCCGGCAGTTGTTCCACCGTCGACGCACCGGCCTCCGCCGGGCGGAAAGCCTCTGGAGCCACGTACGACAACGCTGCCGGCCCAAGCACCCGAGCCACGGGCAGCACCTCCCGCACCGCGATGCCGTCCACGACGCCGTCCACCGGCAGATTCGCCACTGCGTCGCGAACAATCACGGCGGCACTCTCACTCGGCACGGTCAGGAGGCCGGGCCGCGTCACACTCACCGCGAGCACACCCGGACTGCGACCGGCGGCACTCACGCTGACAGTCGGTCGGCAGCGAGCCCTCTTGCACCGAGGTCAGCCGTGGCCCAGGCCGCATACCGGAGGAGGGGGTCAGGGTCACCAACACCGGGCACAGCGCCGCTCGTTCGGAGGACTTCCCCTGCCTGGTGTCGCCGCTCTGTCTCCGAACGCCCGCGGAATTGTCCGTGATCGGTAACGGACGCATCCCCAGGCGGCCCATCGCCGTCCTCACGGGTGCACGAGATCAACAAGGACGACGAGGAGTGGGGCGGACATGTCGCGGCATGGGGGACGGGGTTGGCACGGGCGGGTTCTCGCGGCGGCGCTCGGGGTGACGGCGGCGGCTGCCGCCACATCGATGTGGACCGCGCAGGCCAATCCCGTCGAGGGGCAGCGCACGCCGGCCGGCTCGGCGCACGCCGGCTCCAAGGCTCCGGGCGGGAAGCCGGTGTCGGTGGACATCGCCCATGCCTCGGACCGCGGGGCCCGCGGTGTCAACATCACCATCGACGACGGACCGGACCCCACGTGGACGCCGCAGGTCCTCCAGGTGCTGCGGGACAACGGCGTCAAGGCCACCTTCTGCATGGTGGGCACCCAGGCCCAGGCCCACCCGGACCTGGTCAAGGCGGTGGTGGCCGCCGGGCACCGGCTGTGCGACCACACCGTCTCGCACGACACCACCATGGACACCAAGTCCCAGGCCTACCAGTCCCAGCAGATCCTGGACGCCGAACGCATGATCACCCAGGCCTCCGGAGGCGTCCGGCCGCAGTACTACCGCGCCCCGGGCGGCGCCTTCACTCCCTACAGCCGCCACCTCGCCGCCTCCCACGGCATGCGACCGCTCGGTTGGAACGTCGACTCCAAGGACTTCGAACACCCCGGCACGGGCGCCATCGTCGCCACTGTCAAAAGCGAGATCTCCAACGGCCCGACCATCCTCTTCCACGACGCCGGCGGGGACCGCTCCCAGACCGTGGCCGCCCTGCGCGAGGTCCTGCCCTGGCTGAAGCAGCAGGGCTACTCCTTCGGCTCTCCCGTGCGCTGAGTGCCCGTCACTCGTCCTCCAAGCGGATGAGTCCGGCCTTTTCGCAGGCGGTCCGGAGTTCGGCGGTACAGATCTGGTCGACGCTGTAAATGCCGTCCTTCAGGAGTGTCGGCTTGATCTTGTCCACCGTCACCGCCTTCGGAGTGAGCAGGACGGAGGGGATGTGCCTGGTGGTGGGGCTATTGGTCGTCGTCGTGGCGATCTCGCGGAGGTCCTCTCCGCGTCCCAGGGCGACGGCCATGGCGACGGACGCGTCGGCCTCCGCCCTGAAGGGCTTGTACACCGTCATGTACTGCTCGCCCCTGACGATGCGCTGCACGGCGTCGAGGTCGGCGTCCTGGCCGGTGACGGGAGGAAGCTCCCCGACGCGGGCGCTCTTGAGAGCGGCGATGGCGCCTGCGGCTATGGCGTCGTTGGCCGCCAGGACACCGTCGATCCGGTCCGGGCCCAGGGCCGCCATCGCAGCGGACATGTTGGCGTGAGCGCTGTCCGTGCTCCAGCCCTGGGTGTCGTACGACCTGCCGATCTTCACCTTGCCGGAGACGACGGACAGTGCGCCGCCGCGGAACCACGCCGCGTTGGGGCTGGTCGGATCACCGTTCATCATGACGACGTTTCCGCCGTTCGCCTTGTCGCCCATGGCCTTCAGGAGCGCCTCGCCCTGGAGCCTGCCGACCTGCGCGCCGTCGAAACTGACGTAGCCCGAGACCGGGCCTTCGGCGAGCCGGTCGTAGGCGACGACCGGGACACCCGCCTCGTGCGCTTCCTGGATCGAGGAGCGCAGCGCCCTGGTGTCGGTGGCGTCGAGGATCAGGACCCCGACCCCTTTGGTGATCATGGAGCTCATCTGTTGCCGCTGCCGCATCGCGTCGTTCTGGGCATTGGCGTACTCCAAGGTGCAGTGGGGGCACAGTTGCTTCAGCCGCTTCTCGATCAGCGGCCTGTCGGACCGCTCCCAGCGGGGGACGGTCCGGCTCGGGAGCAGCAGGCCGACGGTGAAGCCGTCCTTGCCCGTCTCGTCTTCTTCTTCGCAGGCGGTCAGGGACGTCGTCATGAATCCCACGACGAGCGCCGCGACGACGTGCCATGTACGGGTCCTCATGGCGGACCCCCTCGCTCCGTCCGGGGCCCTGAGTCCACGCGAGCCTGCTCCTTTCGCGGCACGACGAGCTCGCTCCACACCTGCTTGCCGCCGGCCACCGGCACGGAGCCGAAGGACTCCGACATCGCTTCCACGAGCAGCAGACCTCGGCCGCCGGTCGCGTCCCAGTCCACGATCACCGGCTTGGCGGGGGCACGCGGCGAGGTGTCGCTGACGCTGACCCGCACCCGGTCTCCGCGGAGCATCAGGTCGACGCGGACCGGGCCCTGAGTGTGCATGAGACCGTTGGTGACCAGTTCCGACACGACCAGCAATGCCGCGTCGGTCACTTCTTCGACCTTCCACCGGCGCAGCGCGCGTGCGGTGAAACGGCGTGCGTGCATGACGGCGTCGGGCAGCCGCCACACCGCCCAGCCGGCCCGTATCGGTCGGGTCTTCATGCCGTCGTAGCGCAGCAGCAACAGCGCCACGTCGTCCTCACGAAGGTCGAGTTCGCCGAGCAGTTCGTCGGCCATTTGCCCCGGATCCGCCGGATCAGCCGCGGCGAGCGCGGCGCGGGTCCGGTCCATGCCCTCGTCCAGGGGCAGGTCGACGGCCTCGACCAGGCCGTCGGTGACCATGGCGATCACCGTGCCGGGGGCCAGCGCGCAGGTGGTCATGGGGAACTCCGCGTCCGCGAGGATGCCCAGCGGGAGTCCGCCCGCGACCTGTACCTCCTCGGTCCTGCCGTCGGGATGGCGCACCAGCGGTGCGATGTGCCCGGCCCGTACGAACAGGGCGTTGCCCTCCTCCATGTCCAACTCGGCATAGCAGCAGGTGGCGAACAGATCGGTCTCCATACCGACGAGGAGCCGGTTGGCGTGCGAGACGACCACGTCGGGCGGATGGCCCTCCACGGCGTACGCCCTGATCGCGGTGCGCATCTGGCCCATGATCGTCGCGGCTCCGGCGCTGTGTCCCTGCACGTCGCCGATGACCAGCGCCACCCGGTCCTCGGAGAGGGCTATGACGTCGTACCAGTCACCGCCCACCTGCAACCCCCGTCTGGCGGGCAGATAGCGGGCGACTGCTGTCCCGCCGGGCAGCTCGGGCAGGCGCCGGGGCAGGAGACTGCGCTGCAGCATCGTCGCGAGTTCCTGTTCGGCGTCGTGTGCGCGCGCACGCTTGAGGGCCTGTCCCACCAGTGCCGCGGTGGCGGTCAGCAGGAACCGCTCCTCGGGGACGAATTCGTGCGGCTGGTCCCAGCCGACCAGGCACACGCCGGCGACCCACCCCTTCGCGGGGAGCGGCAGGACGGCCAGACCTCCGGCGCCGATGCCCGCGAGTCCCGGTTCGAGAGCCGCGCCGGCGGACCACAGATCCATACGTCCGTCCCGCAGAGCCATCTGAAGGGTGGGCAGGGCGCTGACCGGTGCGTCGGGCCATTCCGAGCGCCACTCGGAACGCCACCACTCCGGCCAGGCTGCGGGCTCGGGCGGATCGAGCACGGTGACCGCGAGCCGGTCGTCCTGCAACTCGGCGAGCGCCACCCGGTCGGCGCCCAGCGGCTCACCCAGCGCGGTGACCACCACCCGGCTGACGTCACGGACCGTTACGGCGTCGTCGAGTGCGGCAGTCAGCCACTGGATCCTGGACACGTCGTCGGCGCTCTGCCGCAGGACCGAGGTCGCCGTCACCACGCCCAGTACCTGCTCCGGCCGGTCGTCGAAACCTGCCACCACCTGACAGCTCAGGCTCAGCCAGCGCATTTCACCGGTCGGGCGGCGGACACGGAACTCCAGCTCCCGTCGGCCGACCGTCTGGGTGGCGGGCTCCAGGACCGACATCAGCGCGTGCATGTCCTCCGGGAGGGTGTGCGCAAGGAGGGTGTCCGCCTTGCCGTCGAAGTCGTCGGGAGTGATGCCGGCCAGCTCGAGCATCGTCTCGTCCGCCTCGATCAGGCCGGTGTCCGGCGTGATGACGAAGGAGCCGACGCACAGACTGCGCAGGGCCGGACTCAGCAGCGGCGACGGAACGGGTCGGCCGGTTCCCGTCCGGAGCACGACGACGACCGCGTCGGCGTACTGCTCCAGGAAGCGCCGTTGTTCGGCCCCGAAACCGTCCGTCGAAGCCCCCACCACGACGAGGCAGCCCAGCCGTCCGCCCTCCGTCCCGAGTGGGAGCACGGCGAGGGACACCTCCGGTCGCGGGGGCGTGGGCCCGCCCGTCGCGTAGGTGGCGAGTGCCGCGGGAGTCAGCCACAGTGGCCGGCCGGCGCGGAAGGCGTGCGCCGCCGGTGAGTCACCGGACAGCGGCAAACGCTCCGGCAGCCCGTGTTCGGAACGGGCGCGTCCGGCCGTTTCCACCAGCCGAAGCTCCTGTTTCCCGGCATCGGGCAGATAGACCGCTGTCAGCGCCACCCCCGCGAACGTCAGGGCCCGCTCGCTCGTGACCGCCTCCGGCACCGGAGGCGGTGAACCGGTGTCCGCGGCGTCGGCCTCGCATGCCCGTGGCTCCGAGACCCCGGCCCGGGCACGGCCGTCATGAGGCATGTCGGCGACCTACCTCCCGTCGATGCGTCAGGTGCCGACGGATGGAAATCAGGCACCCGCACACCAGAATCGTATATGGGTATTAACAGGACATATCCTCACCGCGGCGCATGTCGAAAGCGGGAGCCGCTGCGTTCGCAGATCACCTCGGCCGGTGTCACACTTACGACGTGGTCGTCTTGCCACCGGGACAGGCCATGACGCTTCGTGACCAGCCACCTGGTTCGACGGGATCGGCGCCGTCAGGCCGCGTCACACGAGGCCCGTACCGCCCCGCCGTCCCGCGCAGGAGCCCTTGACGCCACCCCGCGCTGCCCGCGCGCCGTTCGGTGAAGAACAAGCGCGAGGTGAAGGACAGGGAGGTCTCTCGCATGAAGGCCTGCATCCGGGGCGCGGCCGTCGTCATGACCGCGATCTCGACGGCCGTGGCTCTCACGGCCTGCGGGCACGACGCCGGGAACAGCTCCGGCGATGGCAACGCCCTGACGATCGGTGTGCTGCTGCCCGACGCCACCACGTCTCGTTGGGAGATGCAGGACACACCACTGCTCGCCAAGAAGATCAAGGAGCTGTGCCACGACTGCACGGTCGAGCACGTCAACGCCAAGGGCGACGTGGCCACCCAGCAGGAACAGATGGACTCGATGATCACCAGGGGGGTCGATGCCATCGTGCTCGTGGCCGTCGACGCCAGATCCCTCGGCGTCGCGGTCAAGAAGGCCCATGCGGCAGGTATCCCGGTCATCGCCTACGACCGTCTCGCCGAGGGTCCGATCTCGGGTTATGTCTCCTTCGACGGCGAGGAGGTCGGCAGGCTCCAGGGCAGGGCGCTGCTGAAGGCGATGGGCACCAAGGCGCGCACCGGCGCGATCGTCATGATGAACGGCGATCCCAGTGACCCCAACGCGGTGGCGTTCAAGAAGGGCGCGCTGTCCGTACTCAACGGGAGAGTGAAGATCGGCAAGGCGTACGACATCCTCCAGTGGAGGCCGGAGACCGCGAACCTCGACATGTCAGGCGCCATCTCCGCACTCGGCGCCTCCACCATCCACGGGGTCTACGCCGCCAACGACAGCCTCGCCGCCGGCAGCATCTCCGCCCTCAAGGCGAACAAGGTCGCCCCGCTGCCTCCCGTCACCGGGCAGGACGCCGAACTGGGAGCCCTGCGGCGCATTGTCGGCGGCGATCAGTACATGACCGTCTACAAACCCTTCGGGCCCGAGGCCTCGGCCGCCGCCGCCATGGCCGTGGCCGCGGCCCGCCATCAAAGCCTCGACCGGGTCGCCACGGGCAGGGTGAAGACCCGCGACGGGAGGACGGTTCCCGCCGTCATGCTCACCCCCGTGTCCGTGACCGCCCACAACATCACGAGCACCCTGGTGAAGGACGGCGTCTACACGATCCAGCAGATCTGCACCCCCCAACTCGCGGCCGCATGCGGCAAGGCGGGGCTCACCTGACAGGCAGGTTCCGAGCAGGTCCGGGCCCCGGGAAGGAGATGGTCACCGTGCCGGCTCCCCCCTTGCTGGCGCTGCGCGGCGTGTGCAAGCGCTACGGCGTCGTCGAGGTCCTAACTGACATCGAGCTGGAGATCTACGCCGGCCAGGTCGTCGCTCTCCTGGGGGACAACGGGGCCGGCAAGTCCACCCTGGTCAATGTCATCTCCGGCGTCGCCCCCGCGGACAAGGGCACCATCGAGTGGGAAGGCCGGGCGGTCCCCATCAAGCGCCCCCACGACGCCAGGGACCTCGGTATCGCCACCGTCTACCAGGACCTCGCGCTGTGCGGGAACCTCGATGTCGTCGGCAATCTCTTCCTCGGGCGCGAGATCCGCAGGTTCGGATTCCTCGACGAGGTGGAGATGGAGCGCCGCACCAGGCACCTGCTGGAACGCCTGACCAAAGGTGTCCCCGATCTACGGGTCCCCACCGTCTCACTCTCCAGTGGCCAGCGGCAGACGGTCGCCATCGCCCGCTCGCTCCTCGGCAACCCGCGGGTTCTCCTCCTGGACGAACCGACCGCGTCTCTGGGATTCGAGCAGACGCGCGAGGTCCTCGACCTCGTCGACCAGCTGCGCGACCGCGGCCTGGGAGTACTGCTCATCAGTCACAACATGGGCGACGTCAAAGCTCTCGCGGACCGGGCCGCCGTGCTGCGGCTCGGTCGCAACAACGGCTTCTTCGACGTGAACACCGCATCTCAGGAACAGATCATCTCCTCCGTCACCGGCGCCACGGAGAACGTGCCCCACCGGATGGCCTCCCCCGAGTCGGGGTGGTGAAAGGGATGCGCAGGACGGAGGACGACGCTCGGGCCGAACCCACCGCACCCGACGCCGAGGCCCCACAGCCCCGCCGCGGGCAGGCCTTCGTGCGTGCCCTCGCCCGTGCCGTCGATCGCTGGACCACCGCCTCCCGGCACAAGCTGAGCGCCGGCGAACTGGGCTCGCTGCCCGTCGTCCTCGTCCTCGTCGCGGTCTGGGTCACCTTCCAGTCCCTGAACCAGAGCTTCCTCTCGCCCCGGAACCTGTCCAATCTCAGCGTGGACGTCGCGGGCACCGGTCTCATCGCGGTCGGCGTCGTCTTCGTCCTGCTGATCGGTGAACTCGACCTGTCGGTCGGCTCGGTCAGCGGTCTCGCGGCGGCCGTCTTCGCCGTTCTCAACGTGAACAACGGCGTGCCCGAATGGCTTGCCGCCATCATCGGGGTGCTCACGGGTACCGCGGCGGGAACCGTCCAGGGCTTCTCCTTCGCGAGAACCCGGGTGCCGGCGTTCGTCGTCACGCTCGCGGGGCTGCTCACCTGGAACGGCTTCATGCTGTACATCCTGGGGACCAGCGGCACCGTCAACCTCGACGAGAACGGGCTCGTCGCCAAGCTGACCGGCTACTACTTCACCAATGACGCTGCCGCCTACGGCCTGGCGGCGATCGCCGCGGCCATGGTCTTCCTCGTGTGCTACCAGGGCAGGCGGCGGCGCAAGGCCGTCGGCATGCCCTACCGCTCGCTCCGGGGAATCGTGGCGCGTACAGGAGTACTCGCGGTGATCGCGTTCACCGGCGCGTATCTGCTCAACCGTTTCCAGGGCCTGCCGCTCGCCCTCCTGATCTTCCTCGTCGTGGTGGCCGGCCTCGACATCGTGCTGCGCCGCACGCACTACGGGCGGCAGATCTACGCACTCGGCGGCAGCGTCGAGGCAGCCCGTCGCGCCAGCCTCAGTGTGACGTGGGTGCAGACCGCGGTGCTGGCGATCTCGGGCACCATGGCCGCGATCGGCGGTCTGTTCCTGGCCTCGCGCATCACCTCGGTGAGCCAGAGCTCTGGCTCGGGCGTCCTGCTGCTCAATGCCATCGCGGCAGCCGTCATCGGAGGCACCAGCCTGTTCGGAGGACACGGCACGACCTGGTCGGCCGCGCTCGGCATGCTGATCATCCAGTCGATCGCCTCGGGCATGGCGCTCACGGACACCCCCGCCGCCGTCCAGTTCATCATCACGGGCGGGGTGCTCTTCGCCGCGGTGCTCATCGACTCGCTGTCGCGCCGCTCACAGAAGGCACACGGGCGGGCTTGACGGGTGTGACCTGGGATCGGCGTGGCAGGTTTGGCCGCGAGCTACGAGGCTGCTGTGAATTCGTGCGGTGTTTGAACGCTACCGGGCTCACCTGCGTATGGGACAGGGGATTTCCATGCCTGGCCTGCCACGGGACGTAGGAGTACACACGTGAGACGCAACACGCGCAGACGCCCCATGGGGGCACAGCGTGCGACTTTTGCCGCAGCCGCGCTGATATTGGGCGGAGGAGGGCTGGTAGCGGTCAATGTCTACGCTTCAGCGACCGAGAGCGGCTCGGGTGGTACGCCCGGTCAGGCGAACCCGAGCAACCAGACCTGGTCGGGAGCCGCCACGATCGACTGTCCGGACGTGGGCAGCAAACTCGCCGAGGTGCCACAGCAGGCGAAGGCGGACGTCGACAAGGAACTCGCTCTCCTCGACCAGCAGGTCTCCGAGGCGTACGCACGAATGACCTCGGAGCAGCAGGCCCAGGCCCAGGACGCGAACTTCGCCCAGAACGCGATCCTCGGTCCGCTGAAGGAGAAGCGGGGCGCGGTCATCGACCGCATCAAGACCGACTTCAAGAACGCGGGCGCCGAGGCCCCGAACTCGCTCGACGCTCTGGCCACCTGCACCGCGGTCCCCGCGGACCAGTCCCAGAACAACGCCGGGGGCCAGAACAGCAACGGTCAGCAGCAGAACGACAACGGCGGCCAGAACGGTGGGCAACAGAACGGCGGACAGCAGGGCGGCGGCGCGAGCACCGTCAGCGGTCCCGTCGCAGCGGACTTCGTGGACATCACCAAGGTCCAGCCGAACGTGCCGCAGAAGCCGGGCAGCGGCGGCAACGCCTCGACCGGCACGTTCACCAGCGCGTGCGGTGTGAACGCCAACAAGAAGTTCAACACCGACAACGTGATCGTCGCCCCCGGTGTCACCAACGGTGCCCACCACCTGCACGACTACGTCGGCAACCAGTCGAACGACGCGTTCGCCACGAACGACGATCTCGCCAAGGCCGCGACCACGTGCCAGAACCAGGGCGACAAGTCCACGTACTACTGGCCGGTGCTCCGAGTGCAGGACGGTACGCAGGAGTTCGACGCCGACAAGAACGGCGGCGGCCTGGAGGGCAACGTCGGGAAGGTCCTGCAGGCCAAGCAGGCGCAGATCGAGTTCATCGGCAACCCGCAGAGCAAGGTCGTCGAGATGCCGACGTTCCTGCGCATCATCACGGGCGACGCGAAGGCGTTCACCAACGGCCCCGCGAACGCCAACGCCCACTGGAGCTGCACCGGCTTCGAGGACAAGGTGCAGCTGACGGACAAGTACCCGATCTGTCCCCAGGGCAGCAGCGTGGTGCGGTCGTTCGCCTTCCAGAGCTGCTGGGACGGTCAGAACATCGACAGCGCCAACCACCGCACGCACGTCGCCTTCGCCGACGCCAACGGCAACTGCGCGGGCGGCTTCAAGGCGATCCCGCAGCTGACGATGCGCCTGGTCTACGACGTTCCGGCGCCGACCCTCGAGAACGGACAGGTGAAGAACCCGTACGCCGTGGACGGGTTCCCGGAGCAGGTGCACAAGGCGATCACCGACCACGACGACTTCATCAACGTCTTCGACGCATCCCTCATGCGGGAGATGGTGGACTGCATCAACGCCGGGCGACAGTGCGGCGACGGTGCCGGTGGAGGGGCCGGCGGCGGTGGCGGTGCTGGTGGCGGCAACGGCGGTGCTGACGGCGGCAACGGCGGCGGTGCCGGTACGGCTGGGCCGTCGCAGGGCGAGCCGACACCGGGCGAGCCGACACTGAGTCCTGACCCCTCGTCCGGCGGCAACGAGGCGACGGCCTCCGCCACCCCCACGGATACGCAGACCACGCAGCCCCCGGCCGCCGGTACGCCGGAAACCGCCCAACCGACGCGCGGCGGCCAGGCCACCGGCCACAGTGGCGTCGTCAAGGCGGACACGAAACCGCCCGCCGCGGCGAGCGACGCGGCCGGCGCACCGAAGGGCGGCGCACACGAGCACCACGGCAGCGAAACGACCCACCCTGCGCAGACGCCGGCCACGGGCGCGGACGCTCCGTCCGCGCAGCCGACAGCGCAGGACACGTCACAGGCAGGTTCGCAGTCACAGACCGAACCGCAAGCGGTCACCGGCGATCTGGCCGACACCGGCACGAACCTCTGGCCGGCCGCGGGCGGAGGTGTTCTCGTGATCGCCGGTCTGGTGCTCCTTCTCCGCATCCGGCGCAGCTCCGTCTGACACCCCCCGGGCCGCACACACCGCGCCGCCCGTACCCGCACGCCGCGGGTACGGGCGGCGCGGTGTCCGGCGTTCCCGGCCACCCGCACCTGCCACTGAACCTGGTGCGTGGGCACGCCGCCCAAGATCACCTGGACCTCGGCGGTTCGATCCACCCCAGCGACCGCTCGACGGCGCGCTGCCAGTCGCCGTATTCCCGGTCCCGCCGCTCGGGGTCCATGTCCGGCAGCCACTGGGCGGCCCGATGCCAGTTACGGCGCAGCACTTCCAGGTCCGGCCAGTAGCCGGAGGCGAGCCCCGCGGCGTAGGCGGCGCCGAGAGAGACCGTCTCGGCGACCATGGGCCGCACCACGGGCACATCGAGCACATCGGCCACGAACTGCATGAGCAGGTTGTCCGCCGTCATGCCGCCGTCCACCTTGAGCTCCTTCAGCGCGACCGAGAAGTCGGCGTTCATGGCGTCGACGACCTCGCGCGTCTGCCAGCCGGTGGCCTCCAGGACAGCTCGGGCCAGGTGTCCCTTGGTGATGTAGGAGGTGAGACCGACGATGACACCGCGTGCGTCGCTGCGCCAGTGGGGTGCGAAGAGACCCGAGAACGCGGGGACGATGTAGCAACCGCCGTTGTCCTCGACCGTCCGCGCGAGTGTCTCGATCTCCGGCGCGCTGCTGATCAGTCCCAGACGGTCACGGAACCACTGGACCAGTGAGCCGGTGACGGCTATCGATCCCTCCAGGGCATAGACCGGGGGCTGGTCCCCGATCTTGTAGGCGACGGTGGTGAGGAGTCCGTGCCGGGACCGCACGAGATCGGTACCGGTGTTGAGCAGCAGAAAGCTGCCCGTTCCGTACGTGCACTTCGCCTCACCCGGTGTGAAGCAGGTCTGGCCGAACAGGGCGGCCTGCTGATCACCGAGGGCTGCCGTGATGCGGACACCCGGGAGGACCGAGCGGGCGTCCCCGTAGCCCTCGGCCGAGGACCGGATCTCGGGCAGCATGGGGCGGGGCACCCCGAAGAACTCCAGAAGCTCCTCGTCCCAGGTGAGCGCGCGGATGTTCATCAGCATGGTGCGACTGGCGTTGGTGACGTCGGTGATGTGCAGGCCACCGTCCGCGCCCCCGGTGAGGTTCCAGATCAGCCAGCTCTCCATCGTGCCGAACAGCACCTCGCCGTCCCTGGCGCGCTGATCCAGTCCGTTCACATGGTCGAACAACCAGCGGATCCGCGGTGCCGAGAAGTAGGTCGAGGGGGGCAGACCGCAACGCTCGAGAAAGAATTCGTCCCCGGGCTGGTTTCTCAGGTCCTCGACGAGCGGTGCCGTACGCGTGTCCTGCCAGACGATCGCCCTGCCCAGCGGGGCACCCGTCCGCCGGTCCCACAGCACCGTCGTCTCGCGCTGATTGGCGATACCGATGGCAGCGACCTCTCCCGCACCGACACCGGCGTCGGAGAGCGCCTCGGGCATGATGCGCCGCAGATTGCGCCAGATCTCGACGGCGTCGTGCTCGACCCAGCCGGGCCTGGGGAAGTGCTGCTGATGCTCCCGCTGGACGACCGACACCAGCCGCCCGTGGTGGTCGAACAGAATGCATCGGGTGGAATTGGTGCCCTGATCGATGGACATCACATACCGTTCAACCATGATCGGGTCTGCCTTCCGATGTGTCGTGGAGGCGGGGCCTGACTAGCGTGCTGCTCCCAGATCCCTGGAGATCGCCCGTGCGGCCTCGCGGAGCAGGGTGATCAGGTTCGGCCGGGGGCGGCCCTGGCTGTCGCAGATCCTCTCGACCGGGCCGGAAAGGCCGACGGCGCCCACGACGAGGCCGCCGTGCCCCCGGATCGGCGAGGCGATACCGGCTTCCCCCATGCTCATTTCCTGGATCTCCGCGGCCCAGCCGACTTCCCGGACCCCGGCGAGCGCCCGCGTGAGCTTCTCCGGTACGACCAGGGTGTGCCGGGTGTAGGCCTCCAGCCCGGCTTCCGAAGCCGACTCGAGGGACGCGGTCCCGTAAGCCAGCAGCACCTTGCCCAGCGAGGAGGCGTGCAGAGGCAGCAGCGAACCCACGTCCAGGGTCTGGAGGGTGTCGTCCGGCCGGAACACGTGGTGGATCACAAGGACCTCGCCCTCGAAGGGGGTGCCCAGGCGAACCGCTTCCCCGCTACGGGCGGCCAGGGCATCGGCCCAGTTGATGGAGCGCGACCGCAGCTCATTGATGTCGAGGTAACTGGTGCCGAGGTGCAGCAGCGCCGCACCGAGCTGGTACTTTCCGGTCGACGCGTCCTGCTCCACGAAATCCACGTGCTGGAGGGTGCGCAGAATGCCGTGCGCCGTGCCCTTCGCCAGCCCGAGCGAGGCCGCCACCTCGCCGAGCCCGAGTCGACGGGGCCCACCAGCGAGCAGACGCAAGATCGCCGCCGCCCGTTCGATCGACTGGACTGGGCCGGCCATGAGGCGAGCCTAGTACCGCCACCGAGGGTTCGCTTCACGTGCAGGCCGCCGCCCGTTCACCACTGGGTGAAGGTGAGCGTTCGGTAATGGCGACCGCCGTTCATTGACCGGCCTCACTTCGCTTCCTAACGTTCACTGAGGCCCGGCAACGCGCGCTGAGGCTCGGCAACCCGCCGACAGCGCTCCGGAGGAGAAGACATGGCGGCACAGCTCAATACGATGCTTCGGGAGGCGGTCGAACACGTCGGTCCGCTGCCCCACGCCGCCGAGGTCGTCTCGGCCGCACGCCGGCGTGTGAAGGCAGTCCTCGCAGACTGGAACGTGTCCTGCGAGATCGCCGAGGACTGCCTCCTGGTGGTCTCGGAGCTGCTCACCAACGCGATCGTCCACGCCCTGCCCCCGGCGGAGCTGCGGCTGTCCTGGGTACGGGCCGAGGGGCTCAGCACTCTGCGCGTCGAAGTCACCGACGCGGGATCCGCGCTTCCAGCCGGTCAGTCTCCCCCGGGAATCGATCCGGACGAGCACGGCCGCGGCCAGGAGATCGTCCACGCGCTGGCGACTCGGCATGGCATACGTGTCCACTCCGGCGGGATCACCCGGTGGGCCGATCTGGTCGGAGTCTGAGAACGCACATATCGCTGGCGAGAATGCGTGCCTCACTCCATGTGAAGTGGCTCCGCCGGCCGGTCAGCCGTGTCGGCGCAGGTCGTGGAAGAAGTCCTCGATGACGTGGAGCTGCCCGGAGCGGGCCGTCTCGTCGTAGACGTATTTGCCGACAGCGAGGTCGAGCACTCCGAGCCCGAAAGGTGAGAACACCAGCGGGCGGTCGGTGGGCGGTGTCACTCGGCCGGTCATGACGTCGGCGAGTGTTCCGTGCAGGAAGTCGCGGTTGCCGGTGATCTGCTCGGCCAGATGCGGGGACGTGTCGGCCTTGAGGCAGTGGTCGACGTCGTCGACGATGTTGGCCGAGGCGAGGATGATCTCGGGTGCGAGGTCACGCAGGGACACATGCAGGACCAGGGGGTTGTGGTCGAACCAGGCCGGGTCGCTGATGTGCGGCTCCCCCGCGATGGTGGCGAAGACGACGAGGTCGCTGGAGCGGATGACTGCCTCGGCACTCTCGTGCGCGACGACCCGTCCCGCGGTGCCGCTGCGTTGGACGTGGTCGCGGAAACCGGCGGCGCTGTCGCCGGACAGGTCGTGGACGCCGATCTCCTCGAAGGACCATCCCAGGGCGCTCAGGAACGTGTGGATGTAGCGGGCGATCAGGCCCGCCCCGAAGAACCCGATGCGGGTGGGGCCCGGCCGGTTGCGGGTGAGGTGGTCGGCGGCCAGGGCCGCGGACGCGGCGGTTCTGGTGGCGCTGATGATGGAGCTTTCCAGGCAGGCGAAGGGGTAGCCCGTGTCGTGGTCGTTGAGGATCAGGACGGCGGAGGCCCTGGGGATGCCCGCCTGGACGTTGTCGGGAAAGCTGGAGATCCATTTGAGGCCGTCCACCCTTGCCGCTCCGCCGATCGAGGCGGGCAGCGCGATGATCCGGGAGGAGGGGCGGTCGGGAAAGCGCAGGAAGTAGGACGGGGGGTTGACCGACTCTCCGGCGTCGTGCAGGTGATAGGTGGCCTCGACGAGGCCCACGATCTGCTTCTCCCGGCCCTGAAGGGCGTGCTGGACCTGGGCGCCGGAGATCACTGCGAACGTCGGCACGAGGTGCGGCTGGGACATGACGGGCTCCAGTGCGAGGGAACGGACAGTGGTCATACGTCACTCACCTCGCCGGTCGGCGGCCACGCGGCCCGGCGCAGCGGCTCGGCCATGGCGACGAGGACCTCGCGTGGGCCCTGGAAGGCCTCTCTGCTGTGCGCGGTGCGCACGTTGTCGACGAGCATGAGGTCGCCGGCCTGCCACGGCTCGCGGGCGGTGTGGGCGGTGTAGGTGTCGTTGAGAAGTCGGACGATGTCCGGGCCGATGGGGGCGCCGCCTCCGAAGCGGGTGTTGAACGGCAGTCCTTCGGCGCCGTAGACATCGATGAGGTACTCGCGGATCTCGGGTTCGATCGTCCATTCGTTGAGAAAGGCGATCTGGTTGAACCAGCAACGTCGGCCGGTGACCGGGTGGGTCGTCACGGCGGAGCGGCGCTGTCTGGTACGCAGGCCCCCGTCGGGTTGCCAGGCGAATTCGATGGCATTGGTACGGCAGTAGTCCTCCACGGCGGTCCGGTCGTCGGTGCCGAAGGCCTCGGCGTAGGGGGCGCCGATCTCGTCGCTGTAGGTGCGGGCGAGCAGCCAGCCCTCCTCTTCGAAGCGGCGCACCAGCTCGGTGGGCAGTGCGTCGAGGACGGTGGACGCGTCGGCGACGGCGGTGGCTCCGCCGGTGGCGGGTGCGGCCAGGCAGGCGAAAAGCATGAGGCCGGGGGGCCGAAGGGTGTAGCTGAGTTCGTGGTGCATGCACATCGGCTGGTTCGTCGGCCATGCCGAGGAGGAGTACACGCCCGGGCTGGAGGCCCGGCGAGGGGCGAAGGCCTCCATGTCGGTCATCAGGGCCGGAGCCAGGCCATGGAGGACGGCGCCGGCCTGTTCCGCGTCGCGCAGCCGCAGGCCGCGGACGAGGACCGCGCCGTGTTCGGTGGCGAGGGTGCGCAGTGCCTGCCGGTGTTCGGCGGCCCAGGCCGGGGCATCGTCGGCGGTGTCGGTGTGCAGGACCGGGGGCTTGCCGGGGTGCAGGTCCGCCTCGAGGAGGGACGCCGGGGTCGCGTACGGCATGGTGCTGTTCCTTTCGATGTCGGTCAGACGGAGGTCAGTGGTCGGGTCGCGTGGCGTTGGGGTCCGTTGTCGACCAGAGCGGCGAGGTCGGTGAGGACCGGGTGCGCGGTGACGTCCTTGAGGGACACGGCGCGGTCCAGGGCGATCGCGAGCTTCACCGCCGAGAGGGAGGTGCCGCCGCGGTCGAAGAAGTGGTCGCGGCGTCCGATCCGGTCCTGCGGGACGCCGAGGACCTTCGCCCAGGCGGCCGCCAGGCGCTGCTCGGTCGGGGTGGCCGGCGGCTGGTGTTGGTCGTCGGTGGTGGCGTATTCCTCGGCGAGTGCCGCCAGTGCCTTCTTGTCGATCTTGCTGTTGGCGGTCAGCGGCAGGCTTTCGCGCCAGTGGAAGGCCGCGGGGACCATGTAGGCGGGCAGTGAGGCACCCAGCCGGTCGGTGAGGGCCCCGGTGTCGAGGGGCTTCGGGCCGGAGTAGAAGGCGACCAGGTGCATGCTCCGGTCGGTGCGTTCGACCGTCACCACCGCGCCGTCGCGGACACCGGGGAGACGGAGCAGGGTGTTCTCGATCTCGCCGATCTCGATCCGGAACCCGCGGATCTTGACCTGGGCGTCGCGGCGGCCGAGGAACTCCAGCTTTCCCGAGGGGTGCCAGCGGCCGTGGTCGCCGCCGAGGTAGAGCCGTGTGCCTTCGCGGTGCGGGTCGACGAGGTAGGCCGCCCGGGTGAGTTCGGGGTCGTTGATGTAGCCGCGGCCGACGCAGACCCCGGAGAACGCGATCACGCCCGGGGCGCCCAGGGGCACCGGCGTGAGGTGCTCGTCGACGACGTGGACGCGCACGTTGTTGACCGCGCGGCCGAGCAGGATGCGGTCCGGCGCCCGGTCCATGACCTCGTGGTTGGTGTCGTCCGAGGTCTCGGTGAGCCCGTAGGCGTTGACCAGCTTGATCCGGGGCTGGGCGGCGAACCATCGCTCGGCGAGCTCCTTCTTCAGTGCCTCGCCGGTGACCGACACGTGCCGCAGGCCGGGCAGCGTACGGGGGCGCTGTTCGAGCTCCGTCAGGACGGCTTCGAGGTAGGAGGGCACGACCTGGAGGACGGTGACCTCGCCGTCGGTGAGGGTGTCGAGGAAGCGGGGTACGTCGAGGATGACGTCCTGTGCGACCAGGAGGGTCCGCCCGCCGACCAGCAGCGCGCAGACCAACTGCCACAGGGAGATGTCGAAGCACTGGGTCGCGGTCTGGGCGACCACGTGTCCCTCGCCGACCTGGAGGTCGTCGATCTTGGCGTAGAGGTGGTTGAGCATGCCCGCGTGCTCGCACATCGCGCCCTTGGGTTCACCGGTGGAGCCGGAGGTGAAGTAGATGTAGGCGAGTTGGTCGGGCGTGACCGGGATGCCGAGATCACCTTCGGGGTGGTCTTCCGCGTAGGCCGTGTCGACGAGGAGCCTCTCGGTTCCGGGAAGGGAGTCGAGTGCCTGGTCGAGGGTGGCGGTGCTGCCGGGTTCGGTGAGCACCAGCGTGCATGCGGCGCGGGAGAGGGTGGCGGCGATGCGTGCGGCCGGGAAGTGCGGCTCGATGGGGAGATAGGCGCCTCCGGCCTTGAAGACCGCGATGACGGCGGCCAGCCAGTCCAGGTTGCGTTCGGTCACCACCGCGACGACGCCTTCGCGGCCGAGCCCACGGGCTACGAGGGCGCGGGCGAGCCGGTTGGCCCGGGCGTTGAGCTCCCCGTAGGTCCACTGCCGGTCGGCGTGCACCGCTGCGACGGCGTCCGGATGCTTCCGCACCCGGTCCTCGAACAGCTCGTGCATCCGCGCGTCGGGCAATTCCCGGTCCGGGCCGGCCAGTTGGTCGAGCTGGAACCGCAACTCCTCGGCGGACAGCAGGCTCTGGCGTGTGTGCTCGGCATCGGGGTCGGCCGTGATCAGCGCGAGCGCGGTCAGGTGGTAGCCGGCGATACGGGCGGCGCTGCCGGCGTCGAGCGCGTCGGTGCGGTAGCGCAGTCGCAGTACGAGCCGCCTGTCGTGGTGACGGACGCCCACTCGCAGTGCGGTGTCCTCGGTGAGGTCTCCGTCGATCGCGTCGGGGTCGAGGACGGTCTCGAACAACGGCCCGGTCAGGCCCAGTTCGCCCTGAAGAGCGTCGATGTCCTCGGCCTGGACGTCCTGGTGTGCCAGCAGTTCGGTGGCGGCCTGGTGGGTGTGGTGCAACAGCTCGCGCCAGGAGGCGGGTGCGGTGGTGAGCCGGCACGGGAGCGGGCTGCCGCCCCGGGCGACGTAGCCGGTGGTGATCTCCCGCTCTGCGGACAGTGCAGCGAGCACCTTGGCGTGCGCGGTCAGCAGGAGCGAAGACAGTGGTACCGCCAGCTCCGCCGTCAGTCGGCGCAGCCCGGTCACGGTGTCGTCGGGGACCGGCGTCTCGTACTCCCCCACGCCGGGCACCGGCTGAAGGGTCCAGCGTGGGGCGGGGGTGAAGCCGCCGGCTGTCAGTACGCCGCGCCAGTACTCGCGGCCGGTCCGGGTGGGACTCACATGCGTTGCCATCGGGTCTTTCCTCTGCTTGTCGGCGGTGTCGCGGTGTCAGCGGCCGAGGGCCGGGACCGCCTGGGTGGCGTGCTGTCCCTGACCTGCTTCGACCTGGGTGTTGTGGTCCGGCATTTCCCGGGCCGGGTTGCCTCCCCACTGGGCGTGCGAGGGGATTTCCTCGCCCTTCATGAGGAAGGAGTCGGGGGCCAGCGCGGCGCCGTCCGCGATCGTCACGCCGTAGTGCACGAAGGCGCCGACCCCCAGGGTGCAGCCGCTGCCGAGGACACTGCGGTCGGACTTGAAGGCGCCGTCCTCCTGCGAGTGGCACTGGACCACGGTCCCCGCGTTCAGCGTGCTGTCGTCGCCGACGGTGACGAGGGTGCGCTCCGGGAAGAAGCAGCCGTCGTCGAAGACCCGCTTGCCGATCCGGGCCCCCAGCAGCCGCCAGATCACGTTCTTGAACGGGGTGCCGTCGAAGGCCTGGATGTAGTGGACCGACGCCATCTTCCAGAAGCGTTCGTGGCGCCAGAAGGAGGGTTCGTAGATCGAGCAGTACAGCGGCTTCTGGGCCTTGAATCCGGTGGAGGCCCGCTCGACGAGCGCGAAGTGCACGACGGTGTACGTGAGGGTGAGGACACTGGCCAGTGCGATCGCCAGGGCGCCGAACGAGGGGTAGAGGTCGACCGCGCCCATGGTGATGAGGGTGATCACGAAGAGGTGGATCAGCCGCGCGAGCAGGTACAGGCCGGCGGTCGCCGCATTGTGCTTGTTCTTGGCGGCCAGGCGGCGGCGCAGTTCGTCGCCGGTCTCGAGGTGGTTGAACCGGTTGTCGCGCATCACCGTGCGCGGGATCTCGAAGCTGGGTGAGCCCAGCAGGCCCACGCCTTCGCGTACGGGTCCGTCGATGGGGACCATGACCTTCGTCGCGAGCAGGCAGTTGTCTCCGGTCCTGCCCTGCGCGGGGTAGGCGATGCGGTTTCCGAGGAAACTGTGCGGCCCGATCGACGTGCGGGACACGCAAAAGGACGTGCTGGAGAAGTCGGCGTTCATGATGGACAGCCCGTCGGCGATCATGGTGCCGGCGCCGACCGAGCTCAGGTACGGGTTCTCGTGCTGCACTTCGGTGCCGAAGTTCGACCCGGTCTGCTCGACGCGGGACAGGTCGTATCCGAGGTAGCGCAGGTAGTGGACGATGCCGGAACTGTCGCCGAAGAGCGTGGTGAGGGACTTCCTGTTGGTCATCAACGCGATCGCCCGCTGGATGCCGTAGTGGAAGCCGTACAGCGGATAGACCTTGCCGGGTTCGATGGCCCGGCTCAGGAGACGCGGCACGGTACCCACGACGAGGAGGCCGGCCAGCAGGGATCCGAAGAGGACGATCACGGAGGCGATCAGGGCCTCGACGTAGAACGCCGGGCTGGCCATCGGCTGCGGGTTCAGGAGCGTCTGAAGCTGCGGGAGACCGGTGAGCAGGGCACTCACGCCGCCCAGCGCCAGCGGCAGGTACACCGCCAGCAGGCTCAGCAGCTGCACAGCGCCGTACGCGGTCCTCTTGGCGGTCGGGCAGTCGGCGGGGCCGACCCTCCGGTAGTCCACCTCGGTCGGCTGCGCCGGAGAGCCGTGTCGGCGTTCGCCGGCGGGCACCACCTGGCCGGTGTGCAGGCAGGAGGCGTGGCCCAACTGAGCGCCGTCGCCCATCGAGGTCTCGATGTCGAGGACCGTGTGCTCGCTGACGAGCACGTCGCTGCCGAGGGTGACCGGGCCGGTCTGGATCACGCCGGCGTGGGCGCGGTAGCAGGACAGCAGCACGTCCTTACGGATGATCGTGCCCTCACCGACGGTGAGCAGGTCGGTGCAGACCGGGATCGTGTGGGAGAGGATCGTGACGCCCTTGCCGATCCGTGCGCCGAGCGCCCTGAGGTAGAGCACGTAGAGCGGTGAACCGGCGAACAGACGCACGGGGCTGGTGCGGATCAGCGTCTTGACGACCCAGAAACGCAGATAGGCCATGCCCCACAGGGGGAACTCCCCGGACCGCCAGCGGCCGACGAGCGTCCACTTCGCCACGATCGGGAGGGCGCAGAGGCCGAGGAAGCCCGCGCCGGCGAGCAGGACGGACCGCAGGTAGAGGTCGAACAGGCCTGATCCCGCGGAGATCCACTGCTGGCCTTCCTCGACGGCCAGGGCGACAAGGCAGGAATAGCCCAGGAAGATCAGGAACTGCAGCACTCCACAGACGATGTAGCGCCGTGTACGAACCGCCGCCGGCGCCTCGGCCCGCGCCGTCCGCTCGGCCGACGCCCGTACGTCGGTCGCTGTCCCCGCCGGTGACGGCGCCTCCGCGGACGGGGACGGAACGGGGACGGGCGCGGCCTCGACGAGCGCGGTGGCCAGGCTCCGGATGGTGGGGTGCCGGTAGATGTCCTTCATCGACACCGCCGGCAGGTCCCCCCGCTTCCTGACCCGCGCGCAGAACTGGGCCATCACCAAGGAATCGGCACCCAGGTCGTTGAAGAAGTGGCTGTCGGCCGGCACCTGCTCGACGCGCACGACGCCGGCCAGCACGTCGGCCAGCAGCCTTTCGATGTCGGTCGCCGAACCGGCGTCCCCGCCCGCAGGGAGGGTCGGGACGTCAGCCGGTTCGGCCGTCAAGACCTCCACGGATTTCTCTCGCACGTGAGCTCCTCGATGACATTTCATTCAGCGTCGGTCGGGTACGGACGGATTCGAGATGTCCGCGCCTCTCCAGTAGGCCCGGCCGGGGGCTTCGTGTCCTGCCCCTGCATTTCGGGGCTTGACGAAGCACATCGGTCTTGATAGTCCGGCCATTTTGCCTGTCGTCGTCCCGTGATCCCTTGCTTTCCGTGCGCGTCGCGCAGGCTTACGACCACGTCTCAAAAACACCCGTCCAACCCGCGGGAAATCACCCGGGAATTGCGCCGAACGGCCCCGTCTCGCCCGGTCACGGGTGCTTTCACGCGAAGAGAGCACGTGTCAAGTCCCGAATTTCGGTGGCATGACAAAGCTGCCCGGATTCGGGCGTACTGGAGGCGTTCCGGCGACGCACAACTCGCCGCTCCGAATTCCTCTCCGGGCCGCGCCCGGACGGATCAACGGCAGGAAGACCGGAAGGCAACCCCCACCCCCGCAGTGAAGGAGACGACCATGCCCGTCATATCCGTCCCCCAGGACTTCAACGAGGACGACCTCTTCGTCGACCTTGAGGGAATCTTCGGGCACCCGCTGTTCCTCAAGTGCGAGGGCTTCAATTTCGCCGGTTCGATCAAACTCAAGGCCGCCGCCGAAATGGTCGAGGCCGCCGAACGCGACGGCCTGCTGACGGCGGGCTCGGTTCTGGTCGAGTCGTCCTCCGGCAACCTGGGCGTGGCCCTGAGCATGATCGCGGCCGCCAAGGGCTACCAGTTCCTGTGCGTGACCGACTCCCGCTGCAACCTGGCGACCCGGCTGATGATGGAGGCCCTGGGAGGCCAGGTCCACGTCATCACCGAACCCGACCCCGTCGGGGGCTTCCTCGGCGCGCGCATCGACCACGTCCGCGCGCTGTGCGCCTCCGACGACCGCCATGTGTGGCTCAACCAGTACACCAACCCCCATAACGGCATGGCCCACTACCGCAGGACCGCACCGGCCATCGCCAGGCAATTCCCGGACCTGGACGTGCTGTTCGTCGGGGCCGGCACCACCGGGACCCTGATGGGCTGCGCGCGCTACTTCCGCGAGTGGCACCGCCCGGTACACATCGTGGCCGTGGACAGCGTGGGTTCCGTGACGTTCGGGGGTGGCGCCGGCCGGCGGATGATTCCCGGCCTGGGCGCCAGCAGACGCCCGCCGATGCTGGACGAGTCCTATGTGGACGACGTGGTGCGCGTGGCGGAGACCGACACGATCCGGGCCTGTCACCGGCTGGCCGGGCGCGGGTTTCTGTTCGGAGGGTCCACCGGCACCGTGGTCAGCGGCGCGATGGACTGGCTGGCCCGGCACGAGGGGCGGGAGTTGACCGCGGTGGCCATCGCCCCGGATCTGGGTGAGCGGTATCTGGAGACCATCTACCAGACCAACTGGGTGCAGGACCTGTACAGCGAGGACGCCGTCGACCCCCAGGCGCTGACCAGCGCGCCCCAGGCGGCCTGACCCGGTGTCCGTTCAGCGCCCCGCATCCCGGGGACCAACACTGACGACGAGTCAGGGGCAGGACCGCTTGGTGTTGTTCTCGGCGGTGGCACGCGCGGTTTCGGCGAAGTCGGCGAATCGACCGGCCAGGGCGGCGAGCGCCTCGGGCCTGAGCCGGTAGTAGACGAACCGGCCGCACGGCTCCGTCTCCACGATCCCGGACTCGCGCAGCACCTTCAGATGGTTGGAGAGGTTGGTCTGCTTGGCGCCCGTCTCCTCGATCAGGTGCGTGGTGCAGAGCGTCTCCCGGGCCAGGAGGGTCACGATCCGGAGCCTGAGCGGGTCGGCCAGGACCCGCATCAGATCAGCATCGGCTGACGTCAGCATGGACTGATACTGTCACATCACTCGAGGCTGATACGAGTTCCGGCCGGCGCCGACCAGCGTTCACGCCCGCCGGGTCCGCGCTCACCTCCGTACGACCCGTTGACCGCGAAAGAAGTACCGATGTCTGCCACTCCGCTCGCCTCCGTGCTGTTCGTCTGTGTGCACAACGCCGGGCGTTCACAGATGGCGGCCGGCTTCCTTTCGCATCTCGCGGGCGACCGGATCGAGGTCCGCTCGGCCGGCTCGATCCCGGGCGAGCAGGTCAACCCGGCCGCGGTCGAGGCCATGCGGGAGGTCGGCGTAGACATCGCCGGCCGGCAGCCCAAGCTCCTCACCGCCGAGGCCGTCCAGGCGTCCGATTACGTGATCACCATGGGCTGCGGCGACGCCTGCCCGGTCTTCCCCGGCAAGAAGTACCTCGACTGGGCCCTGGAGGACCCGGCAGGCAAGGGTGTGCAGTCCGTGCGCCCCGTCCGGGACGAGATCAAGGCCCGCGTCGAGAAGCTGATCAGCGAGATCACTGCCCAGCAGGAGACGTGAGGCCGTCGGCCCTCCCTCCAGGTTTGCGTCCACCGAGGCTCCGTCTCATTCGAGCGGGACGTAGGGTTCACGGTTGGTGAGGGAACGTGCACACAGTGGACCGGAAGTCCCGTCGCGTCGGGTGACGGGGCCGTCGGAGGATGGGGAGACGCAGTCGATCCGTTCCGGCATGGAGGAAACGAGACCAGGGGAGGCGATGGGATGCGGCAGGCCGGTGTACTCGACGTCGGGTGCCACAGCGCTCTGCTCACGGTGGTGCGATCGCGGCCGGGCCATGTGATGGAGCCGGTGTTTTCCCACAAGGTGCGGCTGCGACTGCACGAGACGCTCGACCGCAAGGGGCGCCTTGACGACGCCGGGGTGGAGAGCGTCGAGCGCGCCGTCGCCCAGGCGATCGCCTCCGACCCCCGACTGCGCGGCACCGACATGTTCGCGTTCGCCACCTCCGTCATCCGGGACGCACCCAACCGCGACGAGGTCATCAGGCGCGTGGCGCGCAGAACCGGCACCCGACTGAGCGTGCTGGACGGCGAAGAGGAAGCACGGCTTGCCTACGTGGCCGCCCGCCAGTGGGTCGGCCCGGCGGCCGGCCGGCTGCTGGTCCTGGACGTCGGCGGCGGCACCGTGGAGATCGCCTCGGGTACCGGAGACCAGCCGCACAGCGTCCACTCCCTGCCCCTGGGCGCCCGCAGAATCACCCGGGACTGGCTGCCCGGCGGCATCGCCCCGTCCAAGCAGGGTCTCAGCGAGATCCGTCGGTATCTGCGTCGAAAGCTGGAAGCCGTCCCCGACCTGCCGCGCGCGGAGCCGGGCACCCGCGTGCTGGCCTGCTCCAAGACCTTCGAGCAGCTCGCCCGGCTCGCCGCCGCCCGGGGCAAGGCACAACGCTCACAACGGAAGCTGGCCCTGCCCCAGTTGCGTGCCTCCGTCCCGGTACTGGCCGCCGCGAATCCGGCGCGCCGCGCCAAGCTCCCGGGCATCTCCCGCCACCGCGCCGAGCAGTCCCTGGCCGGAGCCCTGGTCGCCGAGGCCCTCATGGAGGCCTGCGAGGCCAAGGCGGTCGAGGTCTGCCCCTGGTCGACCCGCGAAGGCCTGCTGCTCGAGCACCTCGCCGCCCTCCACGACACACCCGGTGACCCGGAGTCTCACCGGACTGGACGGACAGGGAAGTCGGACATGGGAGTGGGCGAATGACGAGCCGAGTGATGCTGATCTCACCCGCGATCAGTGCGTCGCTGCGGGAGGCGCGCTTCGACGACGGATGCCCGCTCGACGCGACCGGCACCGCGCTTGCGCGTTCGGCCGCGGGCTCTCTTCCGGCAGCACAGCGGGTACTCGTCTCCCCCACTTCGCGATGCCGGGAGACCGCGTCGGCGTTGGGGTTCGTCGGCGCTGTCGACACCGCGCCCGCCGGGTTCGACGTGGGCGGTTGGCGGGGCCGTACGCTCGCCGGCGTCAGCGCCGACGTCCCGGACGCCGTCGCTCTCTGGCTGGCGGACCCGACGTCCGCACCGCACGGGGGCGAGTCGGTGCACGAGTTGTGCGAGCGGGTCGCGGCCTGGCTGGACGAGGCCGCGCGGTTCTCGGGCCGGACCGTCGCCGTGGTGGAGCCGGAAATCGTACGTGCCGCGGCCGTTCGGGCGCTCGGAGCACCGGATTCGGCGTTCTGGCGGATCGACGTACCGCCGCTGACCGCCACCGAGTTCAGCGGTCGCGCCGGACGCTGGAACACGACGTTCGGGCGACCGCTCGGTCACGCCGAGGGCAGTACCGCTCGCTGAGCGGGCGCGAGCCACCGACGCCTGTGTGGCGGAGCGCTCCGCCGCCGGCGTCCCGTCCCCGTGATCTGATCTCACCGTCGCCGAGGCGATCGCCGGGCGCACGGGCCGGTACGCCCGTCTCGCCGCGCCACGCCGTCATCGACGCGCGGGTGACCGCCCGGGGGAGTCCGCTGTCGGGCGCAGACCCGTGTTTTTCCGAACCGCCTGGCCGACGTCCATCCTCCGTTCGCCGGTCCCGGCCAGCACAACGCTGAACTCCGGCTGCTCCACCGTTTCCCCACCCCCGACCCACCGGAACTCGGATCGCTTCAGCTGGACTCGCGGACGATCAGTCGGCACGGAACGGTGTGCACCCCCGGTGCCGGGTCGGCGTCGATGGCTTCGAGGAGTCGCAGCGCGGCGATCCGGCCGATCTCGGTGAGGTCCATGTCGATCGTGGTGAGGGGCGGCCTGCTGGCCAGGGCCATGGTGTCCCAGTTGTCGTAGCCGACGACCGCGACGTCACCGGGCACGTCGACGCCCCGCTCGCGCAGCGCGTCCGCCACGCCCCGGGCGATCTGGTCGTTGCCGCAGAAGAAGGCGTCCGTGTCCGGTGCCGTGCGCAGGACCGCGTCGGCGGCGCGGCGCCCCCACGCCTCGCTCCACTCCCCGTGGTGCACCCGTCCCGTCGCGAGGCCGAGGGAGGCCCGCTCCAGGTGCTCGATCGCGTACCGGGCCCGGTCGCGGGCGGCCGCGTGGTGTTCCGGGCCGGTGATGTGAGCGATGCGCGTGCGGCCCGTGGCCAGCAGGTGCTCGACGGCCAGTACGGCCCCGCCCCGGTCGTCGGAGACCACCGAGGTGTCGGCCGGGTCGGTGGACGGCGAGAGCGCGTAGACGATGGGGACGGCCTCGATGCCGTCCAGGGGCGGACGGGGGTCCGTACGGCGGCCGGTGACGATGATGCCGTCCACCCGGCGGTCCATGAGGTTGCGCAAGTGATGGTGTTCCCGGATCGCGTCGCCGCGGGTGTCGCACAGCAGGACGGAGATCTTGCCTGCTCCGAGCGCGTCCTCGGCGCCGAGCAGTACGGGGGTGCTGAAGCGGCCGATGCCGTCGGTCGTCATCAGCCCGACCGTCCAGCTCCGCCCGGTGTGCAGGCTCTGCGCGTGCTGGTTGGGCCGGAACCCGAGTGCGTCGACGGCGTCAAGAACCCGCTGGCGGGTTTCGGGACGCATCCGCCCGCCGCCGTTCAGTGCCTTCGACGCCGTACCCACACTGACGCCCGCCAGGGCGGCGACGTCGGCGAGCTTAGCCGGGCCGGCGGAGCGGGATCCTGGAGCAACGGTCACGAGCAAACCTTTTCCTGGGTGGCAACGACCCGTCCATCGTTGCAGCCTCCCAGGGGTGAGTGCCAGCCACCGGGCAACAGAAAAATCTCTTGCCGCGACCCTTGACCCGACTACGCCGCTGCCCTCTACTTCTCGGCAGGAAAAACGGTTGCTCAAACGAGTTCCAAGGACCTCCCGTATCTCGAGCACGGGGGCCGTCGCGCCCTGCCCCGCAGCCCGGTCCCCTTCCGCCACCAGCTCTCGGAGAACCATGCCGCGCACAGACTCCGCCCTGTCCTCCCCCACCGACGTCTCGGCTTCCACCGAACAGGGCGCTGCCCCCGTGGGCCCGGTCCGGCTCGGCCCGGACACCCCCGCCGCGCTGCGTCCCGCCGCCACGGAGGTGCGCACCGGCTTCTGGCACGCCCGCCGCGAGGTCAACGCGCTCACCTCGATCCCCGAGGGCCCCGCTCTGCTGGAGTCCGCGGGAAACCTGCACAACCTGCGCCTGGCGGCCGGCACGGCCCAGGGCGAGTTCCAGGGCAGCTACCCCTTCGTCGACACCGACGTCTACAAGTGGCTGGAAGCCGCCTCCTGGCAGCTCGCCCGGAACGGGCAGTCGGCCGACGGCGAGGAGAACAGCGCCGACCTGCGTGAGCTCGCCGCCGAGGTGGAGCGGATCATCGCCCTGGTCGCCGACGCCCAGCAGTCCGACGGCTACCTCAACACCTGGTTCCAGGTCCGCAAGAACGGCGACCGTTACCAGGACCTGCGCTGGGGGCACGAGCTGTACTGCGCGGGCCATCTGATCCAGGCGGCGGTGGCCCATCACCGTGCGACCGGTCGCGACGCACTCCTCGTCGTGGCACGACGGTTCGCCGACCACATCGACTCCGTCTTCGGCCTTCCCGGCAGCGGCAGGCCGATCGACGGCATCGACGGCCACCCGGAGGTGGAGACCGCCCTGGTCGAGCTGTACCGGGAGACCGGCGAGCGTCGCTACCTGGATCTCGCCGGCTACTTCGTCGACCGTTACGGCCACGGCCTGCTCGGCGGCGAGGCGTACTGCCAGGACCGCGTGCCGTTGCGCGAGGCGGTCACCGTCGAGGGGCACGCCGTGCGCCAGTTGTATCTGCTGGCCGGTGCGACGGACCTGGCCACCGAGACGGGCGACGCCGAACTGCGTTCCGCCGCCGAGCGGTTGTGGCGGGCGATGACCACGGCCAAGACCCATCTGACCGGTGGGCTCGGGGCGCACCACGACGAGGAGGACTTCGGCGACCCGTTCGAGCTGCCCAACGAGCGTGCCTACTGCGAGACCTGCGCCGCCATCGCCTCGATCCAGTGGAGCTGGCGCATGGCCCTGCTCACCGGCGAGGCCCGCTACAGCGACCTGATCGAGCGCACTCTCTACAACGGGTTCCTCGCCGGTGTCTCGCTGGACGGTGAAAGCTGGCTGTACGTCAATCCGCTCCAGGTCCGCGACGGCCACACGGACCCCGGCGGCGACCAGTCGGCCCGCCGTACCCGCTGGTTCCGCTGCGCCTGCTGCCCTCCGAACGTGATGCGGCTGCTGGCCGGACTCGAGCACTACCTCTCCTCGACCGACGCCGAGGGGCAGGGCCTGCAGATCCACCAGTACGTCACCGGCCGCTACCGCGGTGACCTCGGCGGCACGCCCGTCACCGTGGCCGCCGAGACCGACTACCCCTGGCACGGCGCGGTGTCCCTGACCGTCGAGGAAACCCCGCGGGAGCGGCCCTGGACGCTGTCCCTGCGCATCCCGCAGTGGTGCCAGGAGTACCGCGTGCGGTGCGGCGACCGGACGTACGACCGGACCGACGCGCCCGTCACCGACGGCTGGCTGCGCCTGGAGCGCACCTGGGCACCGGGCGACCGGGTCGTCCTCGAACTCGGCCTGGAGCCCCGCCTCACCGCGGCCGACCCCCGGGTGGACGCGGTCCGCGGCTGTGTGGCGATCGAGCGGGGCCCGCTCGTGTACTGCCTGGAGCAGGTGGACCACCCCGGGGGCGGTCTGGACGACGTCGTCATCGACACCGCGCGGCCGCTCGCCGTGAAGCCACGTCCGGATCTGCTCGGCGGTGTCGCCACCGTCGTCGCAACGGGCCATCGCCGCTCGGTCCCGGACACCGGCTGGTGGCCCTACCGGTCCGCCGACGCCGACCCCGCCGCCGTGCCCTCGGGCGAGGCCGTCGAGCTCACCGCGATCCCCTACTACGCCTGGGCCAACCGGCAGGACGGCAGCATGCGCGTCTGGCTTCCCACCTCCTGACACCCGCCGACGTCCACAGCCTCCACCCGGCACCGGCGCACACTCCATCACCCCGTCACCCCGTCACCCCGCACGACCACTCATGACAACGAGGTCACCGCAATGCGAAACACCCGCAGAACTCTCCTCGCCGCCTGTGTCGCCGTCGGCACCCTCGCCTCCGTCACGGCCTGCGGGGGCGGCGGTTCGGGTTCCTCCGACTCCACCGGCAAGTCGGCGACGTACACCTTCTGGGACCCGTACCCGCAGTTCGACGCCTCCTCGGACTGGGGCAAGCGCGTCGCCCAGTGCGGCACCTCGGCGGGCGTCAAGATCAAGCGCACCGGCTACGACACCACCGACCTGGGCAACAAGGCGCTGCTGGCCGCCCAGCAGGGCAACGCGCCCGACGTGATGCTCGTGGACAACCCGGTCGTCTCCACACTGGTCGAGGCGGGGATCCTCAACAAGACGAGCGACCTCGGTCTGGACACGTCCGCGATCCAGAAGAACATCATCGGCGCGGGCACCATCGGCGGCGCCTCCTACGGCGTACCGATCGGCGCCAACACGCTGGCCCTCTACTACAACAAGAAGGTCCTGACCGCCGCCCACGTCGACCCCGCCTCCATCAAGGACTGGGCATCGCTGACGGCCGCCCTGAAGAAGGTCAAGTCGGCCGGGAAGAAGGGCATCACCTTCTCGGCGATCGGCACGGAGGAGGGCAGCTTCCAGTTCCTGCCGTGGTTCTGGGGCGCGGGCGGTGACCTCACCCACCTCGACTCACCGAAGAGCGTGGCCGCGCTGTCGCTGTGGAAGCAGTGGGTCGACGAGGGTCTCGCGCCCAAGGACGTCCTGAACAACACCCAGACCACCAGCTGGCAGGAGTTCGCCACCGGCGACTACGCCTTCGGCGAGAACGGCACCTGGCAGCTCGCCAACGCGGAGAAGGCCGGATTCCCGTACGGGGTCGTCAGCATCCCCGGACAGAACGGAGGTTCGGCGCCGGTGCCGACCGGCGGCGAGTTCGTCACCGTGCCCGTGCAGCAGGACACCGCGCGCTACGACATCAGCAAGAAGATCGTCGCCTGTCTGACCAGCTCGGAGAGCCTGCTGGCCAGCGACACCGCCCTGACGTACGTGGCGCCCACCGCGGCGGTCCAGGCCCAGCAGGTCAAGGCGAACCCGAAGCTCAAGCCGTGGGTGGAGGCCGTGGCCGCCGCGCGTGGCCGTACCAGCGACGGTCTGGGCACGAAGTACCCCACCATCTCGCAGCCGATGTGGACCGCCGTACAGGCGGCCCTGTCCGGCGGCAAGAGCCCCGAGGCCGCTCTCGACGCCGCGCAGACGGCGGCCGGCAAGAGCAAGGGCTGACGCGGCCGGCCGGCACGAGGGCTGACAGCGCGCGGCACCGCAGGCCGCGTCCCGGACACCGCCACCCGCATCCAGGAGTTCGCATGACCATCGCCCGAGTCGACCGCCGTCCCCAGCGGTCCCCGGCCGCGCCGGGAGCGGCGGGCGGCGCCGACCGGCGTGACGTGCCGCCACGCCGTCGGCGCGGCAGGGACCGGCTGACCGCGCTGGGTTTTCTCGCCCCGCTCGTCGCCTACCTCGCCGCCTTCTATCTCTATCCGCTCTACCGCAACCTCGATCTGAGCCTGCGTGACTACACGGTCCGCTCGTTCGTGGCGGGCGACGCGCCGTTCTCGGGCTGGGACAACTTCTCCCAGGTGCTGAACGACCCGACCTTCGGGCCCGCACTGCGCAACACGATGGTGTTCACCTTCGTGTCGATCGCGCTCCAGTACGCGGCCGGGCTGGCGCTCGCGGTCTTCTTCAACCGGCACTTCCGTCTCTCCACCACCTTGCGGGCGCTGTTCCTCATCCCGTGGCTGCTGCCGCTGATCGTGTCGGCGTCGACCTGGTCCTGGATGCTGAACAGCGAGTCGGGCGTGGTCAATTACGCCCTGCACCTCGTCGGCGCCTCGCCCGTCGGCTGGCTGACCTCGCCGCACTGGGCGCTCGCCTCGGTCGTCATCGCCAACGTCTGGATCGGTATCCCGTTCAACCTCGTCATCCTCTACAGCGGTCTGCAGAACATCCCCGGGGAACTGTACGAGGCCGCCTCACTGGACGGGGCGAGCGGCTGGCAGCAGTTCCGGCGCATCACCTTTCCCCTGCTGCGGCCGGTCTCCGCGATCACGCTGCTGCTCGGACTGGTCTACACGCTCAAGGTGTTCGACCTGATCTGGATCATGACCAAGGGAGGTCCCGGCGACTCCTCGTCGACGCTGGCGACCTGGTCGTACCAACTCGCGTTCGGCACCCTGCTCCCGCACTTCGGCCCCGGTGCCGCCGTCGGCAACATCCTCATCCTCATCGCCCTCGTCTTCGGCCTGCTCTACATCCGCGTCCAGAGGAGGCAGGAAGCGTGAAGTCACGTACGAGCTCGCGCCGTTACACCGCTGTCGGACTCCTGCTGACCGCGCTCATGCTGTTCCCGGTGTACTGGATGCTGAACGTGTCCCTCACCCCGCAGCAGGACATGCGCAAGTCCCCGCCCGACCTGCTCCCGCTGCACCCCACGTTCGAGGGCTACCGGGCCGTGCTGCACGACCAGATGCCCTACCTCGGCACCAGTCTGCTCATCGGCCTCGGCACGGTCGCCGCCACCCTCGTCCTCGCCGCACCGGCCGGCTACTCACTGGCGAAGCTCCGTCCCCGCGGCGGCGGCATCATGGGCCTCGCCCTTCTCGTCGCCCAGATGATCCCCGGCATCGTCATGGCGATGGGGTTCTACGGGATCTTCCTCAACCTCGGCCTGCTGAACTCCTGGTGGGGCCTGATCATCGCGGACTCCACCATCGCCGTGCCCTTCGGCGTCATGATCTTCACGGCGTTCATGTCGGGCATCCCCGACGAGCTCACCGCCGCCGCCCGCATCGACGGCGCGGGTACCTGGCGCACCTTCTGGTCCGTCGTCCTGCCGGTGAGCCGCAACGCCGTGGTCACCGTCTCGCTGTTCAGCTTCCTGTGGGCCTGGTCCGACTTCGTCTTCGCCAACACCCTCGACGGCGGCGGCGATCTTCGCCCGATCACCCTCGGCATCTACCACTACATCGGCAACAACAACCAGGAATGGAACGCGATCATGGCCACCGCGGTCGTCGCGTCCGTACCCGCCGCCGTCCTGCTCGTCCTCGCGCAGCGGTACGTGGCCGCCGGGGTCACCGCGGGCGCGGTCAAGGACTGACCGGGACGTCAGTCACCCATCCACCTCCTCATCTGTCAGGAGAGCCGCCACCCATGCCTGTTCCGAGATCTCGACCACGCACGCCCAGAAGGCCGTTCGACCGCACGGCCGCCGCAGTCCTGGCGACGGCAGGAGCGGTGACTTCCCGACCGATCTGGCCACCTACGGGTCCTCCTACGA